>CALZJL010000014.1 GCA_945787625.1 uncultured Prevotellaceae bacterium | reverse complement strand
ACCTTATATATTTGTCACAACTCACAGACTCCAGTCTTCCTGTGTCTTGCGGATATATGTCTGGTAGCGGCGTTTGGCTGCTGCCTTACATGCATCGTAGAGCTCCTGAGCTTCTTGTGGTGCTGCTTTCTTGAGCGAGAGGAATCGTACCTCGCCTTCGAGGAAGTCCTGGAACTTGTCCCAATCGGGCTCTTTTGAGTCGAGCTGGAATGGATTCTTTCCTTCCTCTGCAAGGGCTGGATTGTTGCGCCACAAGTGCCAGTAACCGCATTCTACGGCCTTGGCCTCCTCTGCCTGGCTCTTGCCCATGCCGCCCTTGGCCTTGAGACCGTGGTTGATACATGGAGCGTAGGCAATGACCAAAGATGGACCGTGCCATGCTTCTGCCTCGCGGAATGCTTTCAGACATTGGCTCTGGTCTGCTCCCATGGCTACCTGGGCTACGTAGACGTTGCCGTAAGTGGCTTGCATGAGACCGAGATCCTTCTTGCCCACGCGCTTGCCGTTGGCGGCAAATTGGGCGATGGCTCCGATTGGGGTGGCTTTTGATGCCTGACCGCCAGTATTGGAGTACACTTCGGTATCTATCACAAAGATGTTGACATCTTCGCCTGAACCGATGACATGGTCGAGACCGCCGTAACCGATGTCGTATGAGGCTCCGTCACCACCGATAATCCATTGGCTACGCTTGATGAGATAGTGGTCGAGTTCCTTGAGCTGTTTGCATGTAGGACAACCTGCTTCGGCACCGGCTGCTATCATTGGCTTGAGTACAGCTGCTGCGGCCTTTGATGCGTCTGCATCGTTCTGTCCTTCGATCCATGCCTGTGCTGCCTCCTTGAACTCCGCAGGGGTCTTGTCGGACGCAATGGATTCTTGGAGAAGGGCGGTGAGGCGTGCCTTCATCTTCTTGTTGGCGAGCACCATACCAAGACCAAATTCGCAGAAATCCTCAAACAGAGAGTTGGCCCATGCTGGTCCCTGTCCCTTGGCGTTGGTCGTGTATGGGGTAGAAGGTATTGAGCCAGAGTATATTGATGAACAGCCTGTGGCATTTGCTACCATCTCGCGATCACCGAAGAGTTGGGAGATGAGCTTGACGTATGGGGTCTCGCCGCAACCAGAGCAGGCTCCTGAGAATTCGAAGAGCGGCTGTGCGAAGCCTACGTTCTTTGGACTTTGCTTTATGTCGACCAGATCCTGCTTGTTGCTGACCTTGCTGACACAGTATTCCCAGTTGGCTGCTTCCTTGGCTGCCTGTTCTGACGAGTCGTCGTATGGTACCATGGTGAGAGCCTTGCCGCCTTTCTTTGGATTGCCTGGACAAACGTCGGCACAGTTGCCACAGCCGAGACAGTCCTTGACTCCAACCTGCTGAACGAAGTGCATGCCTTTCATGCTCTTTGGGGCAAGCATAGGTATGGTCTGACCCTCGAAGCCTGCCTTCTCTTCGTCGGTGAGGGCAAATGGTCGGATACAAGAGTGAGGACAAACGAAAGCACACTTGTTGCATTGTATACAGTTGTCGGGGTTCCATTGGGGTACGAAGGCGGCTACGCCACGTTTCTCGTAGGCTGCTGTGCCTTGGTTCCATTGACCGTCCTCTATGCCCTTGTATGCGCTCACGGGGAGTAAATCTCCGTTTTGTGCGTTGATGGGGCGAACGAGATTGGAGATGAATGCTGGCTCGTCGTGTACGATGACCTCATCGTCAGGCAGGTTCTTCCACTCGGGGTCTACGGCAAGTGTCTTGTACTCGCCGCCTCGGTCTACGGCTGCATAGTTCATGTCTACGACGTCCTGACCTTTCTTGCCGTACGATTTTACTATGGCCTTCTTCATCTGCTCTACAGCGAGCTCGACGGGGATGACCTCGGTGATGCGGAAGAATGCACTTTGGAGAATAGTGTTGGTACGATTGCCGAGACCAATCTCCTGTGCTATCTTGGTGGCGTTGATGTAGTAAACGGTGATGTTGTTGGCAGCAAAGTACCTCTTGACGCTGTTAGGCAGGAAGTTGACAAGTTCCTCACCTTCGAAGATAGTGTTGAGCAGGAACTGGCCGTTGGGGCGAAGACCGCGCAGGACATCATACATGCGCAGATATGCCTGTACGTGACATGCTACGAAGTTTGGTGTCTTGATCTGGTATGTAGAGCGAATAGGAGTGTCACCAAAGCGCAGGTGTGAGCAGGTGAAGCCTCCTGACTTCTTTGAGTCGTAAGAGAAGTATGCCTGGCAGTACTTGTCGGTATTGTCGCCGATAATCTTGACTGAGTTCTTGTTGGCACCGACAGTACCGTCTGCACCCAGACCGAAGAATTTTGCCTCAAAGATGCCTTCACCGCCGAGGGCCATCTCCTCCTTCATAGGCAGGGACGTGTATGTGAGATCGTCTACGATGCCAATGGTGAAGTGATCCTTGGGCTCGTTGAGCTCGAGGTTCTCGTATACGCCCAAGATCATGGTCGGGGTGACGTCAGCACTACCCAGGCCATAGCGGCCTCCTACGATGAGAGGAGTGCGACCGCTGCCGTAGAAAGCGTCTTTGACATCGAGCAGAAGTGGCTCGCCGTTTGCGCCTGACTCCTTGGTACGGTCGAGTACGGCAATGCGCTTTACGCTTTGGGGTACGGACTTGAGGAAATGCTTGACAGAGAAAGGACGGTATAGGTGAACAGACACCAGACCGTACTTCTTGCCGTGGGCGTTGGCGTAGTCAATAGCTTCGCGTGCAGCTTCTGTGCCTGAACCCATCATGATGATCAGCTCCTGAGCGTCCTCGGCTCCATAGTAGCTGAACAGGTCGTACTTGCGCCCTGTACGCTCGGAAATGGCAGCCATATACTTCTCGACGATGGCTGGTACTGCATCGTAGAAACGGTTGCAGCTCTCACGATGTGCAAAGAATGTCTCTGGATTCTCTGCCATACCCTTGGCTACGGGGTGTTCTGGGCTGAGTGCCCGCGAACGGAACTCGGAGAGAGCCTTCGTGTCGACGAGGTCGCGTACGTCGTCGTCTTCGATAAGCTCGACCTTCTGATACTCGTGTGAGGTGCGGAATCCGTCGAAGAAGTTGATAAATGGAACTCGTGCTTCCAAGGCCGAGAGATGAGCCACAGCACTGAGATCCATGACCTCCTGTACGCTACCCTCGGCAAGCATGGCAAAGCCAGTCTGACGACATGCCATGACATCGCTGTGATCACCGAAGATACAGAGTGAGTGTGTAGCCACCGTACGTGCGCTGACGTGGAATACAGATGGGAGTAACTCGCCCGCAATCTTGTACATATTAGGAATCATCAGCAACAGACCTTGCGATGCTGTGAATGTGCTGGTTAGCGCGCCTGCCTGCAACGAGCCGTGCACGGCTCCTGCAGCTCCAGCCTCGGACTGCATCTCTTGCACCAATACTGTGTCACCAAACAGATTCTTGCGACCCTGAGCCGCCCATTCGTCAACGTGCTCTGCCATCGGAGATGACGGAGTAATAGGATAAATGGCTGCTACCTCTGAAAACATGTATGCCACATGTCCGGCACAAGTGTTGCCGTCCCATGTCACAAATTTCTTTTCTTTTGCCATTGTTGTGTTTATTTTTTTGTTGTTTTGCTGTTTTGTCGTTTTTAATAAAGCAATCCATAAAGCCAGATTGGAATCTCCAGTCCGCTACCACTTGTTATGTCTGTGCGTACGTAGATCACGTCTGTAGCTTTGCGTCTCACATTGCCTTCCAGTATGCGGAAGCGCATGTGGTTGTCAACGAGGAACGTGCACGAGCGATCGCCTGTCTTTACATCGTGTCTCCCCCAAAGTGAATTCTGGAAGAACGTCTCCATCATTTCCTCTTGTTTCACCTTGCCTGGAGTGACGGCATACATCAGATTGGTATTGTGCATCATGATGCGTGCAGGCTTCTTGGGGAACATCTCGTCCTTGCGGTAGACGGTGTTGAGCAGGCGGGCATCGCTGAGATATTTGATGTAGTTCATCACCGTGGCACGGCTCGTCTGAATATCCGCAGCAAGCTGGCTGACATTGGGAGCTTCTTTATCTCCCGTGGCAAGGAGATAGAAAAGCCTCTTTATCTTGTCGAGATATTTCAGTTCTATCTGCTTGAGCAGCAAGACATCGACCTCAATCATCATGTTCATGACCTTGAGCAGATTCTCGCTGAAATTTGTCTTTTCCAAAAAGAAAGGATAGTATCCGTGATGCAGATATGCCTGAAAATGCTTCATGACATCATCGACCTTATCCGTTACCTCCTTGGCGATGCGCTCATGGCGATTCTCTATCTCGCGTAGCGTATAAGGTCTGACCTTCAATCCTGTAGCCATGTTGAGATACTCTCTGAAGGAGAATCCACGCAAGTTGTAGCTCTTGCAGATACCGTTGAGCTCAGGGTTCTCGTCTTTCAGACGCATGACGCTACTGCCCGTGAAAACAATCTTGAGCATCGGAAACGTGTTGTAGCACTCGTGCAGGGATTTGCTCCAATCGGGCTGCTTGAAGACCTGATCAATGAGCAGCACCTGGCCTCCGCTACGGTAGAACTGCCCCGCAAACTCCACAAGGCTATGCCCCTGAAAGTAGAAGCTGTTCATGTTGATATACAAACATCTACGGTCATCAGGATTGAAATGCTCCTTGGCATATTGCAGCAGAAACGTTGTCTTGCCCACTCCGCGGCTTCCTTTGATGCCTATCAATCTGTCGTGCCAGTTGATTTCGTCCATCAATGCACGTCTCACTGGGGCGTCAGTATGCTCCAGCAGGTATCTGTGAGTTCTAAAAAGGGAGTCTAACATAAGCTATTTTGCAACGCCTGCTTGACATTCTTAGCGTTTTTCAGCGCAAAGATATCAAAAAATGGGCAAATTGCAAAGCAAAGATAGCAAAAAGTTTATTTCTTTCCTGTTTCACCCTCGTTGCCTCCCTTTTTGGGGAAGGGATCTATGGGTCTCATGTGTCGCATTATCCACGACTGGCGTCTCAGCATATATGGCGAAGGCTCCTTAGAGCTGAAACGCAGCGGATTTGGCAGAGTGGCAGCTATCAGAGCGCAATTCGAGCGTGTGAGCCTCGATGCAGGGCGTCCGAAATGTTGCCACGCTACGGCATCAACCCCGTATATGCCATCGCCCATCTCGATGGAGTTGAGATAAACCTCCATGATGCGGTGCTTGCCCCAGAATACTTCTATCAACACCGTAAAATATGCCTCCAAGCCCTTCCTCGCCCACGAGTGCGCCGGCCATAAAAAGACATTTTTGGCCGTCTGCTGAGATATGGTACTACCCCCGAAACGCTTGTCGCCATCCATGCGCATCTTCACGACCTTTCTAAGTGCGACAAAGTCAAAGCCCCAATGCTCCAGAAACCTTTGATCCTCGCTTGCCATGACAGCAATCGGCATATACAAGGAGACGCTGTCATCGAGTTCGACCCAATGATGCTTGAGACGTATGTGCTCACCGCGACTCACCTGCTGTGCACACCGTATCAGCATCAGCGGAGTCACATAGACAGGTACATAACGATAAAGAATGACCACGGATATCGAACTGACGAAGAAGCATATAAGAGTCCAAACGACAAACTTTCTTATCTTACCCAAAATATTCATACCGCAAAATTACATCTTTTCAGGCAAAAAAAGACCGCATAAAAAGCCATTTTATAAAAAAGACACAAAAAAAATCATTTTTATTCGTAACTTTGTAAGCAAAACTAAAAATAACTACCTTAATATGGCAAAAGAACTGGACTTCCTCACAAAGCGAAGTGAGGACTATTCAAAGTGGTACAACGAATTGGTCGTCAAGGCAGACCTCGCAGAGCAGAGCGACGTGCGTGGGTGTATGGTCATCAAACCTTACGGTTATGCTATATGGGAGAAGATGCAGCGTATCCTCGACGACAAGTTTAAGGAGACGGGAGTGCAAAACGCATATTTCCCCTTGCTGATTCCAAAGTCATTCCTAAGTCGCGAGGCAGAGCATGTGGAGGGCTTTGCCAAGGAATGTGCCGTAGTCACCCACTATCGTCTCAAGACGAATGAAACTCATGACGGAGTTGTGGTAGATCCGGCAGCACGTCTTGAAGAAGAGCTCATCATACGCCCCACTTCCGAGACAATCATTTGGAACACCTTTAAAAATTGGGTACACTCGTACCGCGACCTCCCTCTGCTGGTCAACCAATGGTGCAATGTCATGAGGTGGGAAATGCGCACGCGCCTCTTCCTGCGTACGGCAGAGTTCCTGTGGCAGGAAGGACACACAGCCCACGCCACCCGTGAGGAAGCAGAGGCTCGCGCACGGCAGATGCTCGAGGTCTACGCAGACTTTGCCGAAAACTATATGGCTGTCCCCGTAGTGCAGGGAGTCAAGAGCGAGACGGAACGTTTCGCTGGTGCCCTCGACACTTATACCATCGAAGCGATGATGCAAGACGGCAAGGCACTCCAGTCGGGCACATCACATTTCCTCGGACAGAACTTCGGCAAAGCCTTTGATGTCACCTTCCTCAACAAGGAAAACAAACCCGAATACGCCTGGGCTACCAGCTGGGGTGTCAGCACACGACTCATGGGCGCACTCATCATGACGCACTCAGACGACAACGGATTAGTGCTCCCACCTGCGCTTGCCCCCATACAAGTCGTCATCATACCTATAGGCAAGAACGACCAGATGCCAGCCCTCGATGCTAGAGCAGAGACAATTGTACAGAAGCTCCGCTCCATGGGCATCAGCGTCAAATATGACAATGCCGACAACAAGCGACCCGGCTTCAAGTTTGCCGACTACGAACTCAAAGGCGTGCCCGTACGTCTCGTACTCGGAGCGCGCGACCTTGAGAAGGGAGAAGTCGAGATTATGCGTCGCGACACACTGGAGAAACAGAACCTCCCCATCGATGGTATCGAGGAACGCATCAAGGAGCTCCTCGACGAGATACAATCCAACATATTCAGAAAAGCGAAGGATTACCGAGACAGTCATATCTACGAATGCGAGGACTACGACGAATTCAAGCAACGCGTCAAGGACGGAGGCTTCTTCCTCTGCCCCTGGGACGGCACGGCCGAGACAGAGGCAAAGATTAAGGAAGACACGCAGGCCACGATACGCTGCGTGCCCTTCGGCGTCGAGCAGACCCCAGGTACAGATATGGTATCAGGCAAGCCCTCAGTAGCACGAGTACTCATTGCGAGGTCATATTAGAAATCTCTGGATAGCCACACTCTTTGCGGCGGAGGAGATCCCCTTCGCCCTTATCACATTCGTGGCGATGCTGATATTCCTGCACGAGGGACTATCGGCCACGGAAGTCACGCTCCAGAGCAGCATACTATTCATGCCCTGGGTACTCAAGTCGTGGATGCGCAGCTACGTGAAGAGAGCCGGCAACTATCGCCGATGGATACAAGTGGCCGAGGTGCTCATCACACTCTCGCTGGGTGCTCTGGCATTTGCCTTGCCCCACGGAAAGTGGTGGACCCTCGCATCGCTCATGGCCATAAGCCTGCTCTGTGCGTGGCACGAGCTGCTGGCACGCATGTATTACGAGCGTATGCTGCGCCCCGAGGACCAACGACGCTACAACTCCCTCAAGACCACGGCATCGCAGATGGCAGTAGTGCTCACCTACGGGCTCGTCATCATAGCCGTAGGCATACTCCAGATATACTTCCGTGAGCGGAGATTCACCTACTCGTGGTCGCTCGGAATGTACATCACCTCGGGGATATTCATGCTATTCATGCTCCTGCACCTACTCATACTGCGACGACCAGTAAATGACCGCGAGCACCCCACCAATACCGTGGGAGGGTCAATCAAGGCAGAACTGCACGTCATCGAGCGCATACGCCAGCGTCCCCTGTGGTGGCGACACGTACTCGCTCTGCAGCTGATGCTCATCCCGCAAGGGCTGCTATTCTTCACACGCACCATTTTCCTCATGGACAGCCCACGCAACGGGGGACTCGGGTGTACCCTGCAAGAAGTAGGCTTCGCACAGGGGACGGTAGGAGTCATAGCCTTCCTTTCGGGCATGGGCGCAAGCCGTTGGCTCATGAACAATATCCCGCAAGACAAGCTAAGGTCTCTATTTGCCGTAAGTCTCGGACTCTCACCATTCGTATACCTCTTCATGACATTCTACCCTCCGCAGAGCCTCATGCCGCTTAGCATCGCCACGTTTCAGGCACAGCTATTCTTCGGGTTCGGGCTCGGAGCATGCCGCGCGGACATACGCTACATCTCGGGCGAGCGATACCGCAATACCGTCAACATACTCTATGTCCCCCTCATCAGCATGTGTATGCTCATGCCAATGGCAATCAGCGGCTGGCTGATAGAGCATCTCGACTACCAGACGTTTTTCACAATCAACGCAGCCACATCAATCTTAGCATGGACACTCATACCGACAATCCCCGACACAGCCAGACAGCAAGACCGCTAAAGTGGGTTCCCACCCTCTATTTTGCAGAGGCACTCCCATACATGGCAGTCATGACGCTATCCGTCGTCATGTATACCAACATGGGGCTGAGCAATACCGAGCTCGCCCTGTATACCTCATGGCTCTATCTGCCCTGGGTCATCAAACCACTATGGAGTCCGCTCATAGACACCATCAGAAATGAGCGTTGGTGGATACTCGCCACCCAGACCCTCATCGGAGCATCACTCGCAGGCGTTGCCCTCACACTCCACACGGCAGTCTGGCTCAAGCTGAGCCTTGCCTTCTTTTGGATAATGGCCTTCGCCAGTGCCACACACGACATCGCCGCCGACGGGCTCTATATCCTACGCCTCGACGAAAGAGAACAAGCCCTCTACGTAGGGTGGCGCAGCACCTTTTACCGCATAGGCAGCATCTTCTGTCAGGGAGGGCTCGTCATACTCGCAGGAGTGCTCGAAGGAAGATGCGGCATCCCCATAGCATGGAGCCTGACAGTAGGGCTGCTCGCAGCCATCATGGTCATGTTAGTCATGTGGCATGGTCATGCCCTGCCTCACGTACATAAAGCCTCGCCTCCCCAGCTTAACCTCCTAAGCACCTTTGCCGCCACTCTGCGTGCCATGTCGCGCAAGCCACGCCTTGTCCCCTCGCTGCTCTTCATGCTACTCTTCCGCCTCCCTGAAGCCCAGTTGGCCAAGATGGCTACCCCCTTCCTCCTACGCTCCAAAGAGCAAGGCGGGCTCGCATTGGATACAGCCTCGGTAGGATTTGCATACGGTACCCTCGGAGTGGTAGGTCTCCTGGGCGGAGGCATCATTGCAGGCTGGCTCGTGAGCCGTCACGGACTAAAGAAGTGGTGGTGGCCCATGATAGCAGCCATCTCCCTGCCCGACGCAGTCTACATCTATCTCAGCCTTGTGCAGCCAGACAACATACTACTCATAGACACCTGCGTATTCGTAGAACAGTTTGGCTACGGATTTGGATTTACAGCATACATGCTATATCTCGTCTACTTTGCCAAAGGAGAAATGAGCACATCAGTCTTCAGTTTCTGTACAGCCCTGCAAGCTCTCGGCATGATGATACCAGGAATGGTGGCAGGACAAATAGCAGACCAATACGGCTTCACCAACTTTTTCATTTGGGTAATGATCTGCACACTCGTCACATTCTCCGTATCAGCAATGGTAAAGGTAAAGGACATCAAGCAATAAGGGAAAATGAAGCTAATCCTCGACATAGGCAATACCAGAATCAAGGCCGCCATCAGCGATAGCCGAAACCTCACCCCCGTAGAGGACTGGCAAGAATACCTGCCACGAGTCACACGCGCTGTGATAAGCAACGTCTCCGGCCCACACCCCGAACTATACGAAGCTCTGCGAGACATACCCCTCACCGAGCTCAGCTGGGATAGCCCCAGACTCGACAGATGGCTCCACGACATACCCCACGGCATGGGATCAGACCGCGTGGCAGCAGACATCGGAGCAATATGCCAATGCCCCGATACACCCCTACTGATAATCGACGCCGGAACCTGCGTCACATACGACCTGATCAGCCCCAAAGGAATCATCATCGGAGGGTCCATTACCCCAGGAGTCAGTCTGCGTCTCAAATCCATGCACGACCACACAGCCGCCCTGCCCCTTCTCGACACAGAAGGCGAAGCCCCAGTACACGGACACGACACAGCGACAGCGATGCGTGGCGGAGCAATCAACGGCCTGCGCTGGGAGATGGAAGGCTACATACGCCACACCCTCGGTCTCTATCCAAAGCTACACGTCTTCATGACAGGAGGAGATGCCAGACACGTAGCCCACGACCTGCGCGACATCATCACAATCGACCCCCTTCTCGTGATGAAAGGACTCGACCAAATCTAAGCTCCCGCCGCGTGCAGGCCAACGCCCAGTCACTCCTCCTCATCATCAAAATCAAAATCGCCGAAGAACTCAGGCACACCACTTTGGAACTCGTCCAAGCAGCGTCTATCCTTCTTAGTCGGACGCCCAGTCCCCCGCGCACGGTCAACGAAGCCAGAGATGCGAGCCATCTCAAGCAGCTCGTATTGCTCAGGAGCCGTGACATTCTCAAGCACCTCAGGCACGAGTTTTGCGCCAATGCGATGCTCAATAGGCTGCAACACCTTGAAAGAATACGTTATAGGCGGTTTGCGCACCTCAATCACATCGCCAGCCTTTATCATACGCGAAGGTTTCAGACTGCAACCCTTCATGCAGACCTGCCCCCTCTTGCACGCCTCAGCAGCGACAGAGCGAGTCTTATAGATACGAGCAGCCCAGAGCCATTTGTCTATACGAGCCTCGCGAGCAGAAGTGAGAATAGGCTTATTTTCCATTATAGTGATTCATAGCAAACTGCAAGCCACTCAAAGCAAAAGACTTGACAGCATCAACACAAACAGGCAGTTTCTCAGCAATAATCTTCTCATCATCAAGGCCGAACCTACCCAAAACGAAATCCACCTGAGCACCACGAGGGAAATCATTGCCAATACCGAACTTCAGCCGAGCATATTTCTCTGTCCCCAACATCTGTGCGATATGCTTCAGACCATTATGTCCGGCAGCACTACCACTGGGCTTCATACGAATAGTGCCCACGGGCAGAGACAAATCGTCAACGACGACAAGCACATTGTCGAGACCAATCTTCTCCTCATTCATCCAA
Source organism: uncultured Prevotellaceae bacterium (assembly GCA_945787625.1). Next base: position 2,104 of record CALZJL010000014.1, on the reverse strand, counting down.
TACCGTACAGCATTGCCACTAAGATTCATAAACGTACTTGGCTTGAGCAAGACAAGCTCAGCATTTTTCACCCTGACCTTAGACACGAAGCCATAACGTCGGTCAGCCCACACACCACCCTGCGCATCACACAGCGCGTTGACAATACGGAAACCGATGTTATGTCGAGTACCCACATATTCGTCACCAATATTGCCCAGCCCAACAATCAAGAATTTAGCCATATCCTTATGCAAGGACTCACGTCCACCGAATAAAAGAGAAAAAAGATTAAGAATGCCCATATCGGGAGAATTAGAAATAAAAACGGACTGCATACGGAAAGTCCGCAAGCAGTCCGCTTGTCTCTTCGTCTTGTGCTTGTCGCAAGGAATGAAGACTACTTGCCAGACTTGGCAGCAGCAGCTGCACTCATTGCGCTACGTGTCATCTTGACCTGACATACCACAACGCTTGGGCTTGTAACCAGCTCAAGACCCTCGAAGCTAAGCTCACCAACCTTGATAGTCTTACCCAGACCGAGACTAGTGACATCAATGTTAAGCTTCTCAGGAATAGCAGTATATACAGCCTTGACCTTCAAGCTGCGTACGCTCGCAGCAAGCTTACCACCGGCCTTGACGCCCTCAGCCAGACCATTGAGCTTGATAGGCACAGCCATGACGATAGGCTTAGTCTCAGTAATCTCATAGAAATCGATGTGAGTCAACTGATCTGTGACAGGATGGAACTGCAGCTCCTTCATGATAGCCTTGCACTCTTTGCCATCAATGTTGAGATTGACAGAATAGATGTCAGGAGAATAAACCAAGTTGCGAACCTCGCTGGCCTCAACCGAGAAGCTCAGAGCCACAGGAAGGCCATTCTCGCCACGAGCCTCACCATAGAGGTTGCATGGGATAGCACCAGTCTTACGAATCTCACGAGAGGCTTTCTTGCCAGTAGCAGTACGCACCGTACCCTTTACATCAATACTTTTCATACAGAAAGAAATTTTGTTTGTGTTACTATAAATTAAGTTAGTGCCTAATTTTGCCATCACACAGGCTTCAAATAAGCGGGTGCAAAGGTACGAAAAATAATGTGAATAACACAAGCATAAACAAACTTTTTTGCAGCAAACACACCAAAAAACATCTTTTTCAGCCACACACGCCCCCCGTAACACATAAAAACAGTAACTTTGTAGACAATACAGCCATAAAGAAATAAAGAACCTGATTAAAGGTATGATAAACAGAAAACTCATAAGGCTCAAGACCGTACAGATAGTCTACTCCCACTACCTCAACGGAAGCAGTCACGAAGTAAAAGACGGAGAGAGCCAACTCATGCAGAGCATGGGAGCAGCCTACGAGCTCTACAACACACTATTGCTCCTCATGGTCGAGATTTCACGCCTGGCCCTACGCCAATACGAAGCCCAAAGTGCACGTTCGCAGCGATTGGGACAAGCCGCCCCGAGTCGAAAATTTGTAGACAACCGCTTCATGCTCCAGCTCGAGGGCAACCGTCAGCTCGCCCACAACCGCCAGAGCCAGCGAATAGACTGGAGCAACGAAGAAGAATTTGTACGTTCCCTGCTGAACCAGATCACGGACACCGACTTCTTCAAAGACTACATGGCAAGCGGCAAAAACACATACGACGAAGACCGCGAGCTCTGGCGACAGATCTTCCGCAACGTCATCGTCGACAACGAAGCCATCGACGACATACTCGAAGACTTCAACCTATATTGGAACGACGACCGCTTCATCATCGACTCGTTCGTTATCAAGACCATCAACCGTTTCAGCGAGCAGAGCGGCGACGACCAGCCCCTCGTCCCCGAATACGACTCAGACGAAGAAGTAGAGTTTGCCAGAAAGCTCATCACCCAAGCCCTGGGCAATGACAAATATTATCAAAGCCTCATAGCACAAAACACCCGCAACTGGGATATAGAGCGCGTCCCACTGATGGACCGCGTGATAATGCAAGTAGCACTCGCCGAGATAACCTCATTCCCCACCATACCCACCGCAGTGTCCATCAACGAATACATAGACATAGCCAAGGCATACTCCACCCCCAACTCAGGCAAGTACGTCAACGCCACCCT
>CALZJL010000013.1 GCA_945787625.1 uncultured Prevotellaceae bacterium | reverse complement strand
CTCGTCGCAGCTGGAGCAACGCAGTTTGCGGAGACACCAGGTGAGTTGTTTAGTTGTTTGGTTGTTTAGTTGTTTGGTTGGCTCTACTCGTTAAACAACCATTAAACGAGCATTAAACAACCACTAAACGAGCATTAAACAAATAAGCCCAAACAACCAAAAAAACGTTAAACTCTTGTATGTAGAAAAAATAATTTATATCTTTGCTGCGTACAAGTATTAATATCGTATTAATCTCTACAACAAACTAACCTAAACAATCAAACTAAAATGAAAGTCAAAGCACTATTGATGGGCATATTGCTGCCGACTGCGGCGATGGCCCAGACTTTTGAGATGCAGACTCAGGAGCCGTCCAATCCGGACAATATTCCTGCGCCTTGTCATCCCGTGCCTCATGCCAGACAGATTCTTTGGAATCAGACGGAGTTCTACGCTTTCTTCCATTACGGCATGAACACGTTTACCGGTCGTGAGTGGGGTAACGGCGACGAAGCGGAGTCTATCTATGCCCCCACCGAACAACCAGACCCCGAACAGTGGGTGACAGCAGTCAAGGCTGCCGGCATGAAGGGTGGTATAGCCGTAGTCAAGCACCACGACGGATTCTGTCTCTGGCCTACCGCCACCACCACTCACAATCTCACCCGTGGCAGCGGTGAGTATCACAACTACAACATCGCCCAGGGCTTTGCCGATGCCAGCAAGGCTCACAACATGAAGTACGGATTCTACATCTCTCCGTGGGATCGCAACTCGGCTCACTACGGCAAGGACACCTACGTTTCGGAGGTATTCCTCAAGCAGTGTGAGGAACTGGCAGCATACGGTTCAGACCAGTTCGAAATGTGGTTCGACGGAGCCAACGGAGATGACGGTTATTATGGCGGCGAGGGAGGCACGCGCATAATCGACAACAGTATTTACTACGACACCCCCAATCTCCGTGCCCGTGTGCATGCCATCGCTCCCAACTGTGTGCTCTGGGGCGTAGGAGGCGAAGCCCGCTGGATAGGCAACGAAGCCGGTTGGGCAGGCGAGACCTGCTGGGCTATGACCGACTACAACAACGGAGGCAGCGGTGGTCGTGCCGAGTATGGCGACATCAACGGCTGGTTCTGGAATCCAGGCGAGAGCGACGCCAAGGCTACGACCCATGGTTGGTTCTGGCATGAGGGCGAGGGCATGAAGAACGCAGACAACCTCTTCAAGATGTACCTTGAGACCGTAGGACGCAATGCCACTCTCATACTCAACTGTCCTCCCGACAAGCGTGGCAAACTGCCCGACGCCACCGTGACCCAGCTGCGCCTCCTGGGCGAGAAGCTGCATCAGCGTCTGGCAGTACCCGTAGAGGGTCTTGACGAGAGCACCGCAGCCCCCGATATGGCCAAGACAGCCACAATCGAGGTGAGCGAGACCCGTACAGGTACAAAGTTTGATGCCTCCAACATGACCGATGGCAATCAGGATACATATTGGGGCACCAACGATGACACCCGTCAGGCTACAATTACGCTCTCATGGCCATCAGCGCAGACCGTACGCTACCTGCAGCTCATGGAGCCCATCAAGCTCGGTCAGCGCATCAAGTCCTTCAAGGTAGAGTATACCAGCGGCGACGACGAAAACTGGCAGCCTCTCTGCGGCAGCATCGAGACCACCACCGTGGGCTACAAGCGCATACTGCCTCTGAACGGCAATACCGGCAACAGCTATGGAACAGGTTATCAAGCCAGAAAACTGAGAATCACAATCGAGGACAGCCGCGCATGTCCGTTATTGTCTAACATAAGCGTGTTTTAAATGATTACCACTATGAAAAAGTTATATCTCATATCGGCAGTCACGCTGGCATTAGGCATGACTGCGCAGGCTCAGACCGTCAACATAGACTTCGAACAGGACGGTCAATATGCGTCATTGGGCGTCTATGATATGTGGGAAGAGAGCCCCTTCCGCAAGTCAGTGCTCGCTGGCAACTGGGGCGTGTGTGACAACCCCGACAAATCCGTCGACCCCGTAATGCAGGCTCCACGCAACGACAGCGAGAAAGTCATAGCTCTGCAGCGCAGCCGCTTCGGCAGCAATGCCTTTGGTCTGCGCATTGACCTCAACGAACCCTTCCGCCTGACTAAGGATCTTCAATACATACACGTGGCAGCCTATCTCAAGGACAAGCCCGCTGCATCGCGCATGATGGTCATCGGTCTCGGCAAGCGCGTCGAGGAGGCATGGAACTGGCAGACTCAGGAGGTAGAGCAGTTCTACTCGCTCACACCTCTGCCCGTCAAGCCCGAGGAGGGCTGGCAAGACATCGTGGTCAGCGTCAAGGGCTGGTCTTATGCCAAAGACGATGCTGAGAATCAAGGCAAAGGTATCGACATCTACTCTCTCGTCATCGTGCCCGACGTTCGCTCGGCTCACGAAGATGCCGCAGATTGGGTAGCCTACTTTGACAATATCCTCGTAGACCGCAATTCTTCGCCACGTTTCTTTACCGAGAAGTATGCGTTGACGTTCGACAAGGCCGAGCAAAACACTCGCCAAGACCGCAACTTCAACGGTGTAGGCTTGACCTTCAACGGCAAGAATCAGACACACGCCAACACAGGCAAGGCTCTCTATAAGGAAGACGTGACAAAGGCTGTATTCTCGGTCAAGGCTGGTGCTACTGTCACACCCACAGTATCTTATCAGGGATCCTTCATGAATGCCTATACCTATGTAGATTGGCTCAATAAGGGCGGCTTCACGTCTACCATCAACCCAGATGGCACTCCTGCCGATGCGAGCGACGTGGTCAGCTACACTGGAGTCACGATAGACGGCACGTGGAAAAACAGCAAGGGCGAGGACAGGCCAAACGGCAACAACATAGGCAGCGCCATGCCAAACTTTACGGTGCCGGCCTCTACTGCCAGCGGCATGTATCGTATGCGCTACAAGGTAGACTGGAACGACATCAGTTCAGCCGGCTCACCCACAATCAAGAGCGACGGAGGCGGTATCATAGACGTCATGCTCAATGTATATAATGAGGGCGACAAGGTCAAGGTCGGTGCAGGACAGCTCAATGGCGACATCTACCTGGCAGCCACTGGTGAGCACCTCTCCAACTATATGGCAGACTACGAGGAGGCTATCAAGATTAAGATTGTGCCAGAAAATGGTTTTGTACAGAATGGTTTCACTCTGCGCTACGGCTACAATGTCAACTCGCCCGTACAGCTCGACGAGAACGGCAACCCCAACTGGATAGAGGTAGTGGTGCCAGCTACCGCCGTGAGCGGCATTGATGGCACAGTCACCATACCCACTGAGTATATCCGCGGCACCGAGGTAGTCATCGAGGGCGACATGCAGCAGGCCGTAACCTATACGGTACGCATAGTCGGTGCGCCCGAAGGCGAGGGAGGTCTGAGCTATTGCGGCGTGGCATACACCGACGGTCAGACATTCCAATCCTCACAATACTTCAAGGCTGACGATGTCGAAGTCACTCCAGTCAGCACAGGACTCTCCGGGATAGTCAGCGTCAATACAGAGACAAAGGTGGTCACCGTGACATATATGAAAGCCTTGACTCAGATTACCAGTCTCGATCAGCTTAGCAACGCAAAGGTATATCAGATTAAATCTAAAAACAACGAAGGCTACTGGGTCTGGAATGAAAGCATCACCAACGACTATGTCAGTATACGCGGCGTAGTCAATGCACAGAGCGGCTGGCCTGCAGACGAAACCGTGAAGGCTAAATATAAGGAAGAGGTGAGCCCTTTTGACAATACCACAGTATGGCAGATCACCAAGTCTGCTGGCAGTTACTACATCTACCAGCCTGCGTGTAAGAAATACGTGACACGCGACGGTCGCGACTACAAGTTGGTTGACACAAAGACCCCCATCGATGGCTTCAAGGTAAATGACGACGGCACTTACAGCATCCATGCTGGTGGAGGCATGACCGACGGTTCGCAAAACTATGCCTGCATCGTGACTAACTCATCACCCATGGCAGTGCGCAACTGGACCTGGAACGACCATGGTACCCCAGTGTACATCATCGAAAACCCTAATATCTCACTCGGCGACCCAGTCAGCGTGACCTACAACTTCATCTTCGACGGCGAGAACAAAGGCACGGAGACCATAGAGACCGTCAAGAATGCAGGCTGGCCAGCCCCCACGACCTTGCCGGAGTATACCTCCTACACCCTGCCCGAAGGCTTCGTCACCGAAGATGCAACCAAGGACCTTGTCATCACCGCCACCACTCCCTTCGAAGCCAGCAAATCATTTGCCAGTGCGCAAAAGTGGTATAATCTCAAGATCAAGGGTGCCTCATATTGGAGCGTAGACGACGATGCAAGCACCATATCATTGTCAGGCGACAAGCCTGCTACTGATGCCAACAACGCCAAGTGGGCATTCGTGGGCAATCCCTTCGACGGCTACATCATCTACAACGGCATTGACAGAGACAAGGTGCTGTCCACTCCCATCAATATCGCCGACGGCAATACTGGTGGCAATACCTTTCCCTTCGTGCAGGCTCTTGACGAAAAGACCGACGAGCAGAACAACGAGTGGGTGGTATACAAGTCTACATATCAAACCAATGGTTTTTTTGTAGGTCAGAAAGGCTATACTACCAGCAAGCTCAACGTGCGCGATGGTAAGCTCGCTTACTGGAACGGAGGTGCCGACAATGGCTCTACCGTCAATGCCGAAGAGGTTGAGGCTCCAGTCTTCGAGGACGACCCCGACACGGGCATCTCTCAGACGGAGGCCACAGGCACCAGTGCGGCCAAAGTCTATGACCTCGCAGGGCGCAAACTCGCGAGTCTGCCAGCCAAGGGAGTAGTCATTGCAGACGGAAAGAAAGTAATAAGATAAAAAACTTGCTCCTACAGTACGCTTTATTCACATTTTTTTGTACCTTTGCATCGAAATATGATAAAGGTACACAAGAAATACAGGCAAAGCCTCTCAGTTGAGGTCTTGAATCGAGCGAAATAAAAGCCATTCCAACTGGTAGCCAAATACCAGAGGGAGTGGCTTTTTCTTATGATAAAAAAACTAAACAACAAAAATAAGACGATGAAAAATCAGTTGAAGAAAGTTCTGGTTCTGGGTTCAGGTGCCCTGAAGATCGGACAGGCCGGAGAGTTTGACTACAGTGGTTCGCAAGCCCTCAAGGCACTTCGCGAGGAGGGTATCAAGTCTGTGCTGATAAACCCCAACGTTGCCACTATCCAGACGAGCGAGGGTATTGCCGACAAGGTATACTTCCAGCCCGTCAACACACACTTCGTGACGGAGGTAATCAAGAAAGAACGCCCCGACGGCATACTTCTGGCGTTCGGAGGCCAGACAGCCCTCAACTGCGGCACAGAACTTTACCTCAACGGCACGCTCAAGAAGTACGGCGTCGAGGTCTTGGGTACAAGCGTCGAGGCCATCATGAATACCGAAGACCGCGATCTCTTTGTCAAGGAGCTCAACAAGATTGACCTCAAGGTCCCCGTCTCTCAGGCGTGTGAGAATATAGACGATGCCATCGCTACGGCTCGCCGCATAGGCTATCCTATCATGATACGTTCGGCCTACGCACTGGGCGGACTCGGCAGCGGTGTGTGTCCCGACGAGCAGACCTTCCGCGAGATAGCCGAGAGCGCATTTACCTTTGCACCCCAGGTGCTCGTCGAGGAGAGCCTCAAGGGCTGGAAGGAGATAGAGTTTGAGGTCATACGCGATGCCAACGACCATTGCTTCACCGTAGCGAGCATGGAGAATGTCGACCCTCTCGGCATTCATACCGGCGAGAGCATCGTAGTGGCACCGACCTGTTCGCTCAGCGACGAGCAAGTCAAGATGCTCCAGGAGATAGCAGTGCGCTGTGTACGCCATCTCAATATCGTCGGAGAGTGCAACATACAGTACGCCTTCAATGCCGAGACCAATGACTACCGCATCATCGAAATCAACGCTCGTCTGAGCCGTTCGTCTGCCTTGGCCTCAAAGGCTACAGGCTACCCCTTAGCCTTCGTGGCAGCCAAGATAGCCTTGGGCTACACTCTCGATCAGATTGGCGAAATGGGCACCGACAACAGCGCATACGTCGCACCCTCTCTCGACTACATGATAGCCAAGATACCCCGTTGGGATCTCACCAAGTTTGCAGGCGTGAGCCGCAAGATAGGTTCGAGCATGAAGTCTGTAGGCGAGATAATGTCTATCGGCCGCAGTTTTGAGGAACTCATTCAGAAAGGTCTGCGTATGATAGGGCAGGGCATGCACGGCTTCGTGTGCAACGAGGGTCTGCACTTTGACGACCTCGACGACGAGCTTGCCAACCCCACAGACCTGCGCATCTTTGCCATCGCCGAGGCCTTTGAGCAAGGTTATACCATCGACCGTATCGAGGAGCTTACCAAGATTGACAAGTGGTTCTTGGAGCGACTGAAAAACATCGTCGACGAGAAGCACAAGCTCGAAGCCTACGACAGCGTCGGGAGCATACCTGCCGATGCCCTGCGCGAGGCCAAGGTCATGGGCTTCAGTGATTTCCAGATAGCACGCTGCGTAGGCAAGAAGGAGGGCGTCACATGGGAGAAAGCCAATATCGCCGTACGCAACCATCGCAAGAAGCTCGGCATCGTACCAGCCGTCAAGCGCATACCTACCGTAGGTAGCGAGCACCCCGAGCTCACCAACTATCTCTACATGACCTACGCCGTCGAGGGCTACGACATCAACTACTACCAGAACTCCAAGAGCGTCATAGTGCTTGGCTCTGGAGCATATCGCATAGGCTCGTCGGTAGAGTTTGACTGGTGCTCTGTCAATGCCATACAGACTGCACGCAAGCTCGGCTACAAGTCCATCATGATCAACTACAACCCCGAGACCGTCAGCACCGACTACGACATGTGCGACCGCCTCTACTTCGATGAGCTCTCGTTCGAGCGTGTCATGGACGTCATCGACCTCGAAAGCCCATCGGGCGTGATAGTCTCAGTCGGAGGTCAGATACCCAACAACCTTGCCATGAAGCTCTTCCGTCAGGCAGTCCCCGTCTTGGGCACAAACCCCGTCAGCATAGACCGTGCCGAAAACCGCGGCAAGTTCTCTGCCATGCTCGACCAGCTCGGTATCGACCAGCCGCGATGGAGCGCACTCACGAGCATGAAAGACGTCAAGAAGTTTATCGCCAAGGTAGGCTATCCCGTGCTCGTACGCCCCTCATACGTACTCTCCGGAGCAGCCATGAACGTCTGTCACGACGACGACGAGCTTGAGCGTTTCCTCGCCATGGCAGCCAACGTCAGCAAGGAGTTCCCCGTGGTCATCTCTGAGTTCATGTCGGAGACCAACGAGATTGAGTTCGACGGTGTGGCACAGAACGGCGAAATCGTAGAGTACGGCATTTCGGAGCACGTAGAGTATGCAGGAGTACACTCAGGCGATGCCACGATGTGCTTCCCAGCCCAGCAGATATCATTTGCTACCACGCGCCAGATCAAGAAGATTTCACGCGCCATCGCCAAGGAGCTCAATATCTCAGGTCCTTTCAACATCCAGTATTTGGCCAAGGGGCGCGACGTCAAGGTCATCGAGTGCAACCTCCGTGCCAGCCGCTCATTCCCCTTCGTCAGCAAGGTGCTCAAGCGCAACTTCATCGAGACAGCCACACGCATCATGCTCGGAGCCCCATATCAAAAGCCCGACAGCAGCGTCTTCGACATCGACCGCATCGGCGTCAAGGCGAGCCAGTTCTCGTTCAACCGTCTTGCACCTGCCGACCCAATCCTGGGTGTAGACATGAGCAGTACAGGCGAGGTAGGCTGTATGGGCGATACCTTTGAAGAGGCTCTGCTCAACGCAATGATAGGCACGGGCTACACGATTCCGTCCAAGGACAAGGGTGTGATGATTTCCAGCGGAGGCACCAAAGACAAGGCTGCCCTGCTCGATGCCGCCATCGCCCTGCAGAAGTCAGGCTTCCCCATCTATGCCAGCCAGGGCACGACCGATTTCCTCGCAGCAAACGGCGTAAAGGCCACCGCAGTAGCATGGCCCGACGAAGAGTCAGCCGACAAGCCCAATGTCATGAAGATGATAGCCGACCACCGTTTCGATCTCATAGTCAACGTGCCCAAGAATCACACCAAGCGTGAGAAGACCAACGGCTACCTCATACGCCGTGGTGCTATCGACCACAATATCCCACTCATCACCAACGCCCGCCTGGCCAGCGCGTTCATCGAGGCGTTCTGCCGTATCCCCCTCGGAGAGATACAGATCAAGTCATGGCAGGAGTATGAGTAATCCGCAGCAATATACACATTGACATACACACGACAAGGGCGTGCCGCAATCGACGGCACGCCCTTGTCATAATTGTCAGCCGAGAGTAAGAACCTTATTTGATCTCGATGCACTTGCACTCCTGAGCCTTCTGCTCTTCTGTCTTCTTAGGAATGTTGATGACCAGTACTCCATCGGTCATTTGTGCGGCGATGGCCTCCTTGTCGACATTCTCAGGCAGTAGCAGACGCTGCTCAAACTTCGTGTAGCTGAACTCACGGCGGATGTACTTCTTGTCCTTCTTCTCGTCGTTGGTGTCAGTCTTCTTCTCCATAGAGATGACGATGTCGTTGTCTGAGAGCGACAGTTTGAAGTCGTCCTTCGTCATACCCGGAGCTGCCACCTCTACCCGAAACTCCTTTTCGTCTTCAGTCACGTTGATGGCAGGTGAGGTACGGTGGTACTGCGGCATGAGCCAATTGTCGTTGAAGAAATCGTTGAACACTGATGGGAAGAAACCCTGATTGCTGTTTGAAATGATTGATGGTAACATAGTTTTGTCCTCCATTGTTTTGGTTTGTTATACACTGGGTATATCGCAAACAGAGTGCCACAGCCATACGCAGGAGCACTTTTGTCAGTCAGCGTTAACCTTTGGTAAACTCCTTTAAACATAGAGCCGTCCGAGTTAACGTTTTTGCATTTCGTTAAGCATTCGGACTGACAGAAAGGTAGCGACATTTTGTCGTCACCGTGATGCGCTCCGAGCCCACTCTATGAGCCTGCCGAAGGTTGGGTTCTTGCGCATGATACTGGGGTTGCCCACTATGATGAGCTGTTTGCGTGCCCTCGTCAGTGCCACATTGAGCTTGCGGTCTATGACGTGCCCGTCCTGCACGAATGAGTTGTTGGTCAGGAAGTTGAGCTCGTAGGGGTGCAATATGGTAAAACCATATACGATGTAGTCGCGCTGCGAGCCCTGAAAGCGTTCCACCGTATCGATCGTGATGCTCTGCGCTATGCCTACGGCAGTGTCGTAGTCCGTATGCCCGGAGATGAGCGTCGTGATAGCCTTGCGTATAGTCGAGATCTGGTTGCGATACGGCACGATGATGCCCAGAGTCTCACCAGCATCAAAAGAGTCTCCTGTACTGAGGTAAATGCCAAAAGCCTCGCGAGCTATGATAGCCGCCTCGGCAGGATTGGTCTTCGTCGGAGTGTATAGACCTTGCGCAGAGTCCGGCGAGGGAATATATCTCACGCGCTCCACGCCGTGCTCCGTCTGGTGGGGTAGGGGTACCACATCGAGTATACCCTGATAAAACTCGTCGTTGGCAAACGATGCAATCTCAGGGTGCATACGCCCCTGATGAGTCAGCGTATAGCTGTATGACGACTGCGGCATATCACTTTGCCCATACAGACACAAGAGCCTCTCAAACATCGAGCGCGAGCAGTCCGTCAGCCCTATGGCATGAAGCAAGGGCTGCTCCACCCGCGATTCCTCACCCGTCTGCTGCACCACGGCAGGGAGTTGCTTGTGGTCGCCAATCATGATAAAACGGTCTATGGCAGGGACAGGACCCTCAGGCGTAGAGTGTGTAGCACTCATCAGACCCACAAGCTGCGGCTCAAGAATCTGCGAAGCCTCGTCGATGATGGCGAGCGTAAAATGTTTTACAGAGAAAAGATGCGCATTGGCATTCATCGTCGATGTAGTGGCACACACCACTCTCACCTCGCTGATATACCGCCTCACCTCCTCAGCCTTCTTCATGTCTCTGATTCTGTTGGCGAGCAGATATTTGTGAAAACGCTCCTCACACACCGATGCCGAAGCTATGCGCAGAAAGTCTATCCCCTCCTCGTCGAGCTTGCTGCATATCTCGTCTACGGCACGGTTCGTATACGAGAGCAGCAATACCGTCCCCTGACTGAGCAGCTCCTCCTTGAGCTGGCATAACATGCCGAAACTCGTCTTGCCAGTCCCCGGAGGCCCCACAATCATAAAGAGGTCTCTCGACTGCTTGGCACGCAAGGCAAGCTCGTCAAACTTGCCATACTCGCCGCAGAGCCTTAGCGTCGTATCGACCTCAGGCATACGCAGCCCCAGTATGAGCTCGCGGCGGCGCACAGGAGCAAGCAGCAGTTGCTGCATGGCATAGCAGATCGTAGACGAGGTGTCAAGCAGGTCGTGCTCTATAGCCCATCTGGCATCACCGCTCGTGTCAGACTGAGGTATATTCTTTCCACGCAGACGTATGCAGACATCATCGGCAGTAATGCGGTCTATGGTGCCGCGATATACCATCTGAGCGCAGATGTCAGGCTCTTTGTCAGGGGCGTATGGGTACAACACGACGATATCTCCCTGCCGGAAATTGCTGCTGTCCGTGTCATTTCCCTCAGCAAAGCCGAGCCGTACTGTGTTGTCATTGCTGTCGGGGCTCTCGATCTGCTCGATGATGCTCAGCCCGAGGTATATGTCGCCAGAGTTCTGCTTCTCTTCGAGCGAGCAGTGCCATTTTGCTGCAAAACCACTGCCCTGTTTGGTCTTGTTGCCCATCTTTGCGAGCATCTGCTCCTTGGCTATGAATTGCAGAAACCGCAGATAGTAGGCGCGCGTAGTCTCGTCAGCCTGCTGTATGGGAGCGAGCAGGTCAGAGAGACCGGGTCTCACATATCCCTGCCAGAGCTTGCCGTTGCCCCCCTTGGTGTTGAGATCGTCAGGACTGAGACTTTCGAGCAGACTGAGAGGCTCGTCGGCATACTTCATCTCCGTGTAGGCCAAGAGGTTGCGCATACGTACAGCCCTCAGCAGCAGCTCAGGGTTGGCAGCAGTCGAAATCAGCCCCTTGGCATATTTCGAATAGAGTAGCATGATGTGTGAGGGAGTCTCGTGAAGGCCATACGTGAACAGGGCACGATACAGCAACAACTGCACCCAGTGCTTCTCCTGTATGACAGGCAGCTCGGGGTCATAGTCTGGCGTGCGATACGGGACAAAGCCTCCCTTGCCCGATTTCTGTTCGACGATGACGGCACCATCAGGCGTGGCAGCCAGCATATCCATACGCCCCTGTATGCCAAGCGTCTCGCAGAAGAACGAAGGTTCAAGCATGACATCACGGCTGTCATATCCACTGACCGAGAGGGGTAGGGCGTCGCCTATCAGCTGTTTGATATTGGCCTCCTGTCTGCGAGACTCGTTGTAAAACTCCGTCACCTTGTCTCTGTCCAGCATATCAGGGCAGGCTATGAGCTGCAGGGCATTGTGGCGAAAGAATTCTCCCATCGTCTCGGCAAATGGCACGTCGAGTCCGTGTACCACATCGTCCAGCATCTGCCCCGAGAGATTGCCCAGATGTATGGCAAGCGTATTAGGCTGCGGTTTCAGCCTGTTGAGAATACTCACCAAGGGAGATTCGCAGTACGATTCAAAACACGACGCAATCGTAGTGATGTTCACAAGATAGTCAGGCTCGAAGATGATGAGCTCAGGCATAGCGGTCTGCCCCTGTCCCCCACAAGTCGCAGAGTCTTGCCAACGCACCCGTACGAGGTTGAGCTGCGAGCCCCGTTTGAGAATATTTCTGAGATACGACCAGTCGAGCAGACCATTGCGCGTGAGATATATGTTGTCCATCGAGTAGCACACACAGATATGCCGATGAGGCTCATCGCTCACCACGTAGATCAGCTCCTCGTCCCAATCCTCCACGATGCAGCGTATGCGGCTCTCGTTATACTTCCCCCAGTCTCCTCTGACATCTCGCCGTGGCAAGAGCCTCGACAGCGAAGGAGGCAGATTCTGTGAAACAAGCAGGGCAACAGCCTTGACGGCATGAGGCAGATATGTGGCAAGCACGTCATCGTCGTGCTCCTTGTAGTGCGACAGCAGCACACGTGCCTCGTGAATCAGTTCAGCCTCGTGGGCAGGGATATGCCGTTCCTTGATGATATAGTCCGTCTTGGCAAATGTGCCCACGAAGTTCAGATGATTGCCTTCGAGAGCCTGGTCGAGCACCCTGAGCATTATCTGCCGCAAGGCATGGTATCGCAGCGTCACGCCTTGCGACGGAGCTGTAAGCAAAGCCTCAAGCTCCGCAAAAAACTCCTGCTCACTCTCGTGGTATCTGGTATTGTCCGGTCTCATGCACGCAAAGTTACGGAATAATTTCCAAACACACCCATCTAAAATGCCTTTTTTTACACAACTGCTCAACATGATTCATGTCAACTAATTTAACGCTTCTCAAAATATAATTCTATAATTTTTAGAATTTCCGAATTTTTTTTCATATCTTTGCCGTCAGCAAAATACTCCTCTTTCTAAGAGGTGAAGTATTTTGTGCACACGATGAGTGTGTAAAACGATAGATAGAAATACAGGGTTAAGATGAAACCGCAGACTGGCTTGAAGCCGGACTTCAGATGCCAACTCTCACACTGTATCCGCGTAACTGCTTGTATCTCAGTAATAAAGAGAAACAAGCAGGACTAAGAGGTATGCACATATCTCTGATGAAGATCTAAATATTCAAGCAAATCTTTCCAAGCCCCCCAACAGCATGGAAGACCGTTGGTATGTGTTGCGCGATTTGGCACGTCCGAACGCAAAGAATCCCGCCTACAAACAACTCCAGGCGATGCCAGAAATGGAGGATTGCGTCTTCATACCCATGAAGCAGCGCGTATTCATAGAGTCAGGCAAGCGTGTAGCCCGCTCAGTCCCCTACATGCCCGACCTCATCTTTGTACACAAGCCCAAAGAGACCCTCGACCCCATAGTGCGCAGGATGCCGTTATTGCAGTTCCGTTATGTCCGTGGCGGCAAGCAATACGAAGTCATGAGCGTGAGCCATATCGAATTCGAACGTTTCAGACACGCAGTCATGCAGACCGAAAACGTCGAGTATTTCAGCTACGAAGAAGTCTCCCCCCAGTTGTACGGCAGGCATATCCGCATCATCGGAGGCCAACTCGACGGTTTCGAAGGTCGTCTCATGAGCAAGCGAGGCAGCAAACACAAGCGGCTCCTCATCGATCTCCAGGAGTGCAACCTCTCCGCCGCCATACAAGTAGAGACAGAATACATCCAACTGCTAAAGTAGACAAAAAAAAGTATCTCCACATACTTTGCCAAGTATCTCCACATA
>CALZJL010000012.1 GCA_945787625.1 uncultured Prevotellaceae bacterium | reverse complement strand
CTCGGTATGCCGCTCAGAGTGGCAAGTTTCCTGGCAATCACTTCATCGCCCTTGACGCTCTCGATGGTCAGGTTGTTTTTCACCGCCGCAGCATCAGGATTGACTACAGAGCCTGCGGGGAAGGGGTTGTTCCACTCGATGATGAAAGGTGGGTTGTTGAGGACTATCTTTACAGATTCGTCCTTGAGGAAATTAGGCATATTGTCGAGTACGATAGGCTCTGGCTCAGATACGGCCTTCTGAGCAATGGCATCTACACGTACTACAGATATGTTATCACTAAAAGCGGATACGATGTCAAATGCAACTTCCTGAGGTATGACAGAAGCGATTCCTTTGTCCTGAATCTGTTGGAGTTGGGCAGCGCTCAAGTTCTCAAATTCCTCAGATTTAATGGCAAAAGTCCCATTGAACTTAAACAGGCTGTTTATCTCAATTTTCTTGTTTACGAACGATATTCCATTACCGTTCACTTCTGCCATATCAAGGGTGAGTGCAAGATATACGGGCTTCCCAGCGTCCACCACTACATCATTCTCACCTGAGATGCTGACAAGCCCGTCACTGATGCTGACCTGATTAGTCCTGCTCTGGCCGTTCTGGGTGTATGTCAACTCGGCCTTCTCAAAAGAAAGATCTCTCGGGGTAGAAAGGGAAAGATTCTGTAGATGTATTTTCTTGATAAAATCCCCCCCGTTGCTAAATGTCAGATTCAGAGTAGACTTCAATACTATACCTTCCTTGAAAGCAACGGCATCAACGTCGACCAAATCTTCAGAAATGACATTAGACGTCTCGTTGACTTCAAAAAAAGCCTTGTTCTGTTCCGTAATAGTATAGGCAAAAGTCTCGTCGGGCACGCCTGCCACAGCGCGGTATCTTGCCGGGTTACCATTGGTATTGAGCTGCACGTTAGTGTGGACAGCCTCAATGTCTGGCTTTGAGATGGTGATTTCATTCACCTCTGTCTCGGTCATATTGGCCTGACCGCTCGTCACGAGGCGAAATTCACCGTCCTTTACCTTGATGATGTCATCTTCGCCGAGATCCATGATGTTCTTCAACAGAATGCTATCCGTAGACAGCGAGGGTAGAGCTAAATCGCTCGTAGACCCAATCGTCATGTCCATGTCGTTGACATCATACTTGTCATCTACACACGCAGAGAGCAAGCAAGAGGCAAGAGCAAGACAGCTGATACCAAAAAAGAAGTTCTTCTTCATAATATAAAACGATTAAGTGATTTTTTAGAATTATATGAAATAATTCATCTTGTTTGATGCAAATGTACATAATTTTAGTTTAAAAGTCAACAAAAATGTAACTTATTTAGGAAAAATGTATAAAAACGTGATCTTTTATAATAATAGGTGTACTTTTATTGCGTATTTTCTTTCAAATGAGAGCTTTTTTAGACTCTGTCATTGGACTGTGCATAATAGAGAAAGAGTTGGTGTTTGTATGATAGATAAAAGACTGTTGACTGATGGTCATTAATGTCATCAGCCTACATGTCACGAGACAAAAAAAGACTACTTGGAAAAGAATTTTCTAAGTAGTCTATGTAGCGCCTACGGGAATCGAACCCGTGTTCCATGCGTGAGAGGCATGTGTCCTAGCCGCTAGACGAAAGCGCCAAATTTTGCATTTGATAGCGAATTGCTCTGCGGAAGCTGGGGGATTCGAACCCCCGGTACGGTAAACCCGTACGTCAGTTTAGCAAACTGGTGGTTTCAGCCACTCACCCAAACTTCCTTTTATGGTAGTCAAGAGAATTTTCCTACCGCTCCACTGAGCATCTTTCTCTCAAATGCGTTGCAAAGGTATAACTTTATTTCCATATCTGCAAGCGATATGCAAAAAAAATGCATTTTATACAGCAAATTTATTGTTAGTACACGCATTTGTGGCATTTTCACTCGTTGACGAGGTGTACGGAGTCGACTCCGTCAATAGATTGGATATGTTTTATGGCGCATAGCATTTCGCTGACATCGTGCACCATGAATGTGATACGGCAATGTGCGATCGAATCTTGGCTCGAGGCTGAGATGTGGGTTATGGCAAGTTTCAGTTTGTCGGCAATTTCCTCGAGCAGATCCATACACAGATGGTAGCGGTCTACAGCTAGGACTTCTAAAGTGATAGGGTAGGAGTATCCCTGTCGGTTGATGATAATGGCTGTGTCGCTCTCTATCTGTACTGGAGGTGCTGCTGGGGTAGTGGCGTATGTCACACTTATTACATCATCGCCAAACTTGCTCGCCATGCGGATTGCTTCGGGGCAGGAGCGTCGGTGTAGGGTGATGTCGGTGATGCCTCCGGGAGTGTCAGACGTACCATGGTTGCGTATACCTATCACGTCTCCGCCAGGCAGAGGGCTACACAGGGGGCAACGGTGCACGCCACCCTGCATGATGTTGCGCGAGATGAGGAAGAGGCGTAGACCTCGTTTGGCTGCATAGCTCTCGCAGTGGTCTATCCAATCCTTGCCTGGGTGGATATTGGGTGAAGTGTGTAACTCTACGCAATCTCCACTGTGCAAGCGGGTCTTGACACTACATAATTTACCATTGACTCGAGCCCAGTGTGCATGGTTGCCTTCGTATTCTCCTTTTTTAAACGCGTAGTCAATTACTGTAGCTCCTTTGGGCAGGAACAGCCCCTGTCCATTGGGTGAAAATACCGTTATGTCGTCATAATAGAGCGAAGAGGATATGTTTTCGAGAAAATATTCTCCGTCTCCACGCTTTGCAATGTCTTCGAGCACTAGACGGAAACGCTTGACCCAATTGCCTATGCTTGAACCAATCTCGCCCATACAGCCTACGATGGAGGCTTGCACCATATTGGTTGAACAAATCTGTATATCTTCCCACACTCCGCTCTGCGACAGAAGCATCAGACGCAGGCATTGGTAGCTATTTTCCTTGGCCTGATCGATGTTGTTTATAAACGATCCAGGCTTTTCGCGAAATTCGCGAGTGATGAGGTTGTATATCTTAAGGCAAGTCTCCTTCTCAGTCAGAGGGTCATCAAGGATATCATCCCAAAACTCAATGCGTATGTAGTAATGGTTAGGCAAGTGGTAAAAGTCGACTCCTTGTTCTCGCATACGACGCCAAATGGAATATGGACGACGATATATCACTTTGCACTCGCACATGATACCATGATCCTTGAGCGTCCCCCTAAGTTCTTTGCAGAAATGTGTCAAACGCCCGGCATCGTCGATTTTCTCTTGTTCCAACCACATTGAGATGTCGTTGTATTCCAGTGTGCAGCGATATTTGAAAGAGAGGTTCTCAAGGTCTGACTTTACCTCGAAAAGTCCAAGTCTGTTGGCCAAAGGGGCATAGAAGAAGTCGGTCTCTCCTGCAATCTTCATCTGTTTGTCTGGACGCATGCTTTCGAGAGTGCGCATGTTGTGGAGACGGTCAGCAATCTTGACCATTACGGCTCTGATGTCGTAGTGCAGCGAATCGAGTATCTGTTGGTAGTTATCGACCTGTTTGGTGGTGTTGTAGGACTTCTTTTTCTTCTTAGTCACTACGTCTACAAGTCCCGCCACGTCAGTACCGAACAGTTGGCGTATATCCTCGACCGTGTATGGTGTATCTTCAACCACATCGTGTAGGAAAGCGGTGATTACACTATTGGCATCAAGACGCAACTCTTTGGCTGCTATCAGTGCCACGCTGGTAGGGTGTATGATGTATGGTTCGCCCGATTTGCGGCGCTGTGGAGCATGAGCTTCCTTCGCCAGCGAAAACGCCCTACGCACGCGTTTTAAATCCTCTGGTGATACCCTACTCTCCAATGTGTCGAAAACCTGTTGCGCAAGGTCTGCTACTATTTGGTCATAATCCTCCATAAGTGCCGATGTTTAACATTTGTTGTGTGCAAAGTTATTAAAATTAGGTTAAAAATAATAATCTATACAACTTTTTTTTGATAAACGACAAATAAAGCGTATATTTGTAAGCGTAAAAAGCGTGGATACTATATTCATCTTAAATATATAAGGATGGTTAAACACATAAAATAGAACTGATATGAAAGCATTTGTATTTCCCGGTCAGGGAGCACAGTTTACTGGCATGGGCAAGGATCTTTATGAGAACAACGCTGAGGCAAGGACAATGATGGATAAGGCCAACGAGATACTTGGTTTCGATCTGACAGGCATAATGTTTGAAGGTGACGCTGAGGCTCTTAAGGAGACCAAGGTCACACAGCCAGCCGTTTTCTTGCATAGTGTGGCTATGGCTGTAGCTATGGGTGAAGGCTTCAAACCTGATATGGTGGGCGGTCACAGCCTTGGAGAGTTCAGTGCACTTGTAGCCTCAGGAGCTCTCAACTTTGAGGATGGTCTAAAACTTGTCTATGCCCGTGCTATGGCTATGCAGAAGTGTTGCGATGCTCACCCTGGAGGTATGGCAGCAGTATTGCGTCTTTCGGATAGTGACATAGAGCGAGTATGTGCAGAGGTTACCGCTACAGGTGTTGGTACGGTAGTTGCTGCCAACTACAATTGTCCAGGGCAGCTCGTAATCAGTGGAGATAAGGAAGCTGTAGCTGTGGCGTGTGACAAGATGATTGAAGTAGGTGCGAAGCGTGCCGTAGTTCTTCCCGTAGGCGGTGCTTTCCATAGTCCGCTGATGCAGGGTGCTAAGGACGAACTCGAGGCTGCCATAGCTGCAACGGAGTTCCATACTCCACGCTGTCCAGTATACCAAAATGTAGATGGTAAGGCTCATACCAATCCTGATGAAATCAAACAGAATCTTATAGCTCAGCTCACAGCTTCTGTACGTTGGACTGCCGAGGTACAGGCTATGATTGAGGCAGGTGCCACAGAGTTTGTGGAGTGTGGCCCAGGCACTGCTCTTACAGGCATGATTGGCAAGATTTCTAAAGAAGTCACTGTAGTACATGCATGATTGAGAAGGTTCATTGAGGTCTTGAGGTTTTGACATTGATTAGCTTTTAATGAATGCTTAAGGGTTAATTTCCTCAAAACCTCACAACCTCACAACCTTAAAACCTTAAAACCTCACAACCATGGTCATCTATCAAGTGTTTACACGGCTGTTTGGCGCTAATGTGCAGCATCCTGTGCCAAACGGAGGAAAGAAGCAAAGTGGATGCGGCACAATGTCTGCTTTCACCCCTAAGGCATTGCAAGAGATAAAAAACCTCGGAGCTACACATGTTTGGTATACAGGTATTATAGAACACGCTACACAGACAGACTACACCAAGTATGGGATCAGAAGAGACAATCCATTGGTAGTCAAGGGCAAGGCTGGCAGTCCCTATGCCATCAAGGATTATTATGATGTAGATCCAGATTTGGCTACAAAGGTAGATGAACGCATCTCCGAGTGGGAGCGGCTGA
Source organism: uncultured Prevotellaceae bacterium (assembly GCA_945787625.1). Next base: position 9,661 of record CALZJL010000012.1, on the reverse strand, counting down.
TAGAGCGCACTCATGCTGCTGGGCTCAAGGTAATACAGGACTTTGTTCCAAATCATGTGGCACGTCAGTACCATAGTGATGCTTGTCCTATAGGATGTCAGGATTTGGGACAGGGGGACGATGTTAGTCAGATGTATTCGCCCGACAACAATTTCTACTATCTTGGTGAGCCTCTCCATACGGACAATATCATCGCAGGGTTGAGTCAGGAAGAAAAGGACAAATATCCCATATATGAGGAGAATCCTGCCAAAGCTACGGGCAACGATGTGTTTACTGCATGGCCAGGACGCAATGACTGGTATGAGACCGTAAAACTTAATTACGGTCGCAATACGTACGCAAAGATGTTGCAGATACTTCAGTATTGGGCAGCCAAGGGTGTGGATGGATTCCGCTGTGACATGGCAGAGATGGTGCCTGTAGAGTTTTGGGAGTGGGTAATACCTCAGATAAAAGCCCAGTATCCTGATATCATCTTCATAGCAGAGGTATACAATCCAGCCCTATACCGCGACTATATTTACCGTGGAGGTTTTGACTATTTATATGATAAAGTGGGGCTGTACGACAAGTTAAGGGCTGTACAGGCAGGCTTTTGTTCAGCAAAGGAAATAACAGGGTGTTGGCAGAGTGTCGAAGACATACAGAGTCACATGCTCAATTTCCTTGAGAATCATGATGAACAGCGTATAGCCAGTGATTTCTTTGCGGGCGATGCCCGAAAAGGACGTCCCATGCTACTTGTTAGCACGCTCATGAACACCAATCCTACTATGGTGTATTTCGGACAGGAACTTGGGGAGCGCGGTATGGACAGCGAGGGCTTCAGTGGTGAAGATGGACGTACAACAATCTTTGATTACTGGACCATAGACACTATACGACGGTGGCGCAATGGAGGCAAGTTTGACGGAGCTCTGCTCACGAAAGGAGAAAAAGACCTACGTCAGTATTACCAGAAGGTGCTACGCTTTTCCGAGAACGAAAATGCCTTTGCTGAAGGAATGTTCTGGGATCTTATGTATGTCAACCCACACATGGACAGACAATATGCTTTCCTGCGTAGTGACAGGAAGGTAACGTATCTTGTTGTTGCTAATTTCTGCGATGACAGTGTAGAGACTGAAGTGCGAGTACCAGCAGATGCAATTCGTTCATTAGGAAGTATGGAGCATGGCAATGCTCTCGTAGGTGACAAGGTCATCTCAATCAAGCTTAAGCCTTGGGACGGCATTGTCAAGAAAATTAAATTATAACATGACACACACACACCTTGTAATAATGGCAGGCGGTATAGGAAGCCGTTTTTGGCCTATGAGTACCCCTGAACGTCCCAAACAGTTTGTTGATGCACTTGGGTGCGGTCGTACGTTCATACAACTTACAGCAGACAGATTTGCTGATATAGTGAGTCCTGAGAATATTTGGGTCGTTACCTCGCAATCATACTTTGATATTGTGAAAGAGCAACTACCCGAAATCCCAGAAAAAAATATCCTACTTGAACCATGTCGGCGCAATACTGCGCCCTGCATCGCATATGCGGCATGGCGTATCAAGAGTGTTGACCCTAAGGCAGTGATGGTAGTTAGTCCATCGGATCATCTTGTGCTCGATGTCAAGGAGTTTCAGCGTGTCATCAAGGGAGCATTGCAGTTTGCCAGTGAAAGCGACTCAATCGTAACCCTCGGTATGAGACCGACACGTCCTGAGACTGGCTACGGCTACATCCAGACTGATATGAGTTGTCCTTCCGTACGCAACAAGGAGATATACCGTGTGGATGCCTTTCGTGAGAAGCCAGACTTCTCCACAGCGCAGCAGTACATCAGGAAACCCAATATGCTGTGGAATGCTGGTATTTTCGTGTGGAGCGTCAAAACTATCGTCAATGAACTTCGCGTCTATGCTCCAGAGATAAACACCATCTTTGAAGACTTACTCCCCATCTATGGTACAGAACGGGAACAAGATGTTATTAACCAGGAGTTCCCCAAATGTGAAAACATATCCATAGACTACGCCATTCTGGAAAAGAGTGATGAGATATATTGCCAGCCCGCCCAGTTTGGCTGGAGTGACCTTGGTACGTGGGGGTCTCTTCGTGAGACTATCCAGCAGGATCGCAATATGAATGCCATCGTAGGAAATAATATAAAGACTTATGAGACTTGCAACTGCGTAATACATTGCAGCGAAGAGCGCAAGGTGGTAGTGCAAGGTCTTGACGGATACATCGTAGCGGAGAAAAACAACACCCTGCTCATCTGTAAACTTAGCGAAGAGCAGCGAATAAAGGAGTTCAGTTCATGAAGAAAATAGCACTTATCACGGGGGTGACAGGTCAAGACGGCAGTTATCTCAGTGAGTTCCTCCTCGGTAAGGGATATGAAGTACATGGTATCATACGACGTTCCAGTGTGGACTATCGTGAACGTATAGCACACCTCGAAGGTCAAAGCGATTTCCACCTACATTATGCAGATATGGGCGACTCCATGTCGCTCGTCAAGCTTGTGGGGAAGGTACAGCCTGACGAGATATATAATCTTGCAGCGCAAAGTCACGTACAGGTCAGTTTCGATGCACCAGAGTTTACGGCAGATGTCGATGCCGTGGGTGTACTCCGTATACTCGAAGCTGTGCGTACCAATCATCTTGAGCAGACATGCAGGATATATCAAGCTTCAACTTCGGAGCTATACGGCAAAGTGGAAGAAGTGCCCCAAAATGAGAATACTCCATTCCATCCCTACAGCCCATATGCCGTAGCCAAGCTATATGGGTATTGGATAATAAAGGAATATCGTGAGGCGTACGGCATGTTTTGCTGCTCAGGCATACTCTTCAACCACGAGAGTGAGCGCAGAGGTGAGACATTTGTGACGCGCAAGATAACCCTTGCTGCCGCTCGTATAGCCCAGGGTACACAGAAGTGTCTTTATCTAGGCAATATGGACAGTCTCCGCGATTGGGGATATGCCAAGGATTACGTAGAATGCATGTGGATGATACTTCAGCATGACAAGCCTGAAGATTTCGTAATTGCCACAGGAGTACAACATACGGTACGTGAGTTTGCCACCCTTGCATTCCGTCATGCAGGTATCACTCTGCGCTGGCAAGGACAAGGCATTGATGAGCGAGGAATCGTTGACAGCCTTACTCCCGAAGCGTCACGGAGTGGACTAAAGCCTGGAGATACAGTAGTAGCAATAAGTAAAGACTTCTATCGTCCTACCGATGTCGTCAACTTATGGGGTGATCCATCTAAAGCTCGTCATGAGCTTGGGTGGAACCCACAGAAGACAACATTTGAAGAACTAGTAGAGATCATGGTCAAGCACGATATGGCAAAAGTCAAGGCTGATGCCGCTGCTGCGCAAGTGCGAGTCAATCTGGCTGAGTATCTTGAAAAAGGCATTGTCAAGTGAGAGGGAGACCTATGAAGAAACTATTATCATTGCCCCCCAATCTCGTAGACTGCTTTCACGAAGTAGCAGGCGTTGCCACAAGCGAATATTTTTGTACCTCAGACCCAGTAGGTACTAAGCTTGGTAGTGGCGGAGGAACACATTGGCTCCTCAAGGCCGCATATCTCCATGACAAGAATACAACTGAAACAGTGGACTCTTCAGATCAGGACTTCCTAAGGTGGCTTTCGTCGGAAAAGCGCATACTCCTCCATGCTGGAGGTCAAAGCCGACGACTGCCAGCCTATGCACCTAGTGGAAAGATTCTCACTCCCATACCTGTGTTCAGATGGGAACGTGGACAGCGCATAGGGCAGAACCTGCTACAACTGCAACTGCCGCTATACCAGCGTATCATGGACAATGCTCCGGAGCAATTTCATACCCTCATAGCCAGCGGTGATGTCTATATACGTGCAGGTAAACTTCAGACTATCCCTCAGGCAGATATTGTGTGTTATGGACTTTGGGCAGACCCAAGTTTGGCTAAGAACCACGGAGTCTTCCTGTCAAAACGCGAAAGTCCTGACTCTCTCGACTTTGTCTTGCAAAAACCTGCGGTTGAGACCCTTGCACGACTCATGCATACACACCTCTTTCTGATGGACATAGGCATTTGGCTACTCAGTGACAAGGCTGTCAGTGTGCTTATGAAGAAGAGCAACCATGATTGTGCATATACCATCTCCAAAGGCGTTGATGCCAAATCAATCAAAAACTATGACCTATACAGTGACTTTGGACAGGCAATGGGGCAGACCCCCACTCATGAAGACCCTGATATCAGCCAGTTGAAAGTTGTTGTCCTCCCCCTCGAAGGAGGAGAGTTCTACCACTATGGTACCAGTCATGAGATGATTTCGTCAACTCTTGCCGTACAGAATCTCGTCTTTGACCAAAGATCCATTATGCACCTCGGAGTCAAGGCACATCCCAGCATTTTTACCCAAAACTGCCACACTGAGATAACTTTTAAATCGACAAACGAAAACACCTGGATAGAAAACTCTCACATAGGCAAAGGTTGGACCCTCACTAATCACAACATTGTCACAGGCGTACCACGCAACGATTGGCACGTCAACCTTTCTCCAGGGCAGTGTGTAGACATTATACCCATAGACGACGACAAGTGGGCTCTGCGACCTTACGGATTCAACGATGCCATGAGAGGAGACCTCCGCGATCCCTCCACACAATATCTCGGACTCCCTGTCACACAATGGTTATCCTCACATCATCTCAATTCCGAAAACATCTATGGTAGCCACGACATACAGTCTGCACGCATCTTCCCGGTATGTAACAATATCCATGCACTTGGACAATGCCTCGACTGGATGCTCTCTGCTCCAGAGAAGTCTTTGAGTCAGGATATAGTGTGCGAATACATTTCTGCCAACGAAATATCGGATAGAGCAAATCTGCGCAGGTTGCACCGACAGCGTCTCGAATTTCGCAAAGAGAACCTTCAGACCATGAGTCGCAACCATCGGGCCAGTGTCTTCTATCAGATCAATCTTGAAGACCTCGCCCATGAGTACATGCAACTAGGTCTGCCGATGCCAGAGCCTATCAGTTCAGACGAACCCCTCATAAAGCGTATCAGCGACCAGATGTTTCGCTCGCGCCTACTCGAACTTAGTGGACAGGATGGTAGTGTACACGGAGCGAGTGCTTTTTCTCTCCTTGCCGAAGGACTTACCCGGTCTGCGCAAGCCCAGCTCCAGCACCCTACACTTGGCGTATATGCCGACCAGATAGTATGGGGCAGAAGCCCCGTGCGCATTGACCTCGCAGGAGGTTGGACAGATACTCCTCCGTATTGCCTCACCGTAGGAGGCAACGTTGTCAATATAGCCATTGAACTCAATGGACAGCCCCCATTGCAATGCTACATCAAGCCTGCAACACATCACGACGTAGTCCTGCGAAGTATAGATCTCGGTGCTATGGAGATAGTGCATACGTGGGAAGAACTTTCGGATTTCAACAAGGTCGGCTCACCATTTTCAATCCCAAAGGCCGCGTTGTGTCTTGCAGGGTTCATGCCTAGATTCTGTCAAGTCAAATACAGAAGCCTGCAGGAGCAACTGAGAGACTTCGGGTGCGGAATAGAGATAACCCTCCTAAGTGCAGTACCAGCAGGTAGTGGTTTGGGTACGAGTTCCATCCTTGCTGCTACGGTATTGGGAGCCTTGAGTGACTTCTGTATGCTCGGATGGGACAAGACCGAAATTTGCAACCGTACCCTTGTGCTCGAACAGATGCTTACTACAGGAGGAGGATGGCAGGACCAGTACGGCGGTGTCTTGCAAGGCGTGAAACTTCTCAAGACTCAGAGTGGTTTTGACCAAACTCCCGAAGTAAGATACCTTGGAGACAACATATTTACAGATGAAGCATACAAATCCTGTCACTTGTTATACTACACAGGTATCACCCGCACAGCCAAGAAAATATTGGTGGAAATAGTTCGAGGTATGTTCCTCTATGACACAGAACGTCTTGCGCTCCTATCGGAGATGAAAAACCATGCCATAGATATGTATCATGCCCTACTCAAGAGCGATTATGCCAAGGTCGGTCATCTCGTAGGCAAGACTTGGAGACAAAACCAGCTTCTCGACAGCGGTACCAATCCACCGCAGGTTCAAGCTATCATCGATAGAATTCAGGATCTATGCTACGGACTCAAACTGCCAGGAGCAGGTGGTGGTGGATTCCTCTATATTATGGCCAAGGATCCCAAGGCCGCTCTACGTATACGGGAGATACTTAGTTCCGAACCACCAAACTCTCGCGCACGCTTTGTTGAGATGAGCCTATCAAAGACAGGTTTTCAGTTATCGCGCAGTTAGTGGAAACCACCGATATCAATCAGCATTTCTCCGTAATAACCATATTCAGAGACCAAAGTCCCTTCAGGGAATAATCCAGAGAAGAGACTTTTGGTCTCTGTCTCGTTGTAGAAGGCGGCAGAATCTATATATTTCAGAAAGTTCTGTTTGTCACCCATACATAGATAGCAGTATGCCAAGGGAGGGTGGGCGAGGGCATGCATTTGGGTCAGAGTCTCGACATCATTGCTTTTAATCGAGGACTCAATACTTTCGAGCAACTCTACCGCCAAATCATAACACTTACAGTCTATATACATCTGTATGATTCCGTGCATGGTATAATACTGGTTGTTGCTGTCGGCTATTGCCTTGCAAAACAGGTTGCCAGCCTTTACCTTCTCACCAAACATCAGATAGATATGCCCCTCAAGTACTTCCAGCTCGGACGCCGATTCTTTGCCAGAACATCCCTTTGCCATGTCCATATATTTGAGAGCCAGACCCTTATTGCCACGTCTTGCCTCGACATATGTACGCTGCAGGAAGATGTTGAACAATCCCTCCTCGCTGTTCTTGCTCACCCTTTCAGCGCAGACCAAGAGTTCGGAAGCCTTGTCGTATTTCTCAAGGAAGCTATAATTACATGCTGCATGATACAAGGCAACATCATCATCTGGATATTGTCGTAGATACTTTTCATATAGTTTCTCAGCTTCCTTATATCGCTCTGTGCGGGTGTATATCACAGCCGTGAAGATGGTAACCTGCGAGTCGTCAGGATTAAGTGCCGAGGCATACTCAACAGTCTCCAGAGCCTTCTCCATATTGTCCAGATGAATATAACAATCTGTCAGATTGAGCCAAGCAGGCATAGAGAAAGGATCCAAGTTCAAGACCTTCTCTAACCAAGTCACAGCGCGATTCCATTCCTCAGCCTCATAGATAATGTCGGCCATCATGAGGGTGACTTCCTTCTCATCGGGATGTTGGTTATTTGCGATTTGCATACATCTCTCGGCATCATCATACCTCTTCTTGTCGATATAGTATTCAGCAATGTCAAGAAAGTCATCACAATCCATATATATAGGGGCAGAAGAATCCCGAGCCGTTTCGTAACGTCTCAGAATCTCATGGAAATCCTCAGAGAAGAAATAATCGTCGAGCATGGGACATTTGTTTTTTGATGGTTAGAGTACTCACTTGCTCTCCCTCAGCCCTACAGTACGATTGAATACCGGATGTTCCGGAGTTGAGTCAGTATCTACGTTATAATAACCGATACGTTGGAATTGCAAGTATGACAACGCAGGAAGACAGGCAGCCCACTGCTCTACAAAGGCATTCCTGTTGACACGCAGCGAGTCCTTGTTGATAAACGGACGCATAGCCTCAATGCCACGCACGCCATGCTCCTGCTCATACTGCTTGATGGCATCGCGAGGATTCTCGCAAGTCCAAAGACATTGATACTCCCTCACTTCGGCAGGCACACAATAGTCGCACGCCACCCAATGGAGAGTCTTACCCTTGATCTTTCGGTCAGCGCCAGGCATACCACTCTTGCTCTCTACATCGTATGTGGCATGTATACATGCGATGTTGCCATCAGCGTCAAACTCCACACACTTAAAGTTACCTTCGGCATCACGCTCATCGCTACATGATATAATATAGGCATTCTTTAGGCGTACCTCCTTGCCTGGACCAAGACGCATGAACTTCTTGCCACCATCAAGCATAAAGTCTTCACGCTCGATATATAGTTCGCGTGCGAAGCGTATAGTATGAGTATTACCAACTCTGACAATATTGTTGTCGGCATCGCGAAGTTCAGGATTGTTGATAGCCTCCAAGTCTTCAACTTCCCCCTCAGGGTAGTTATCAATTACAAGTTTTACAGGGTCAACCACGGCACTCACGCGTAGCGCACGTAGATTGAGATCCTCACGACAAGCTGCCTCCATCAACTTGATATCATTGAGAGCATCAAAGGTAGTATATCCAATCTTGTCTATAAACTTCAGGATAGCCTCAGGACTATAGCCACGCCGGCGTATGCCACAAATAGTAGGCATACGGGGATCATCCCAACCACTAACCACCCCCTCTTTCGTTAGAATCAGCAGGTTGCGCTTAGACATTAGAGTGTAATTCAAGTTCAGCTTGTTAAACTCAAACTGGCGCGGGCGGTTGTCCTCGATATTACCACCTACAGGTACGTTACACACCACCTCCGTCTTGCCAATCTCATCATGCCACTCCTTCATCCACGTCACAAACAAGTCATACAAGTCACGATGAGGCACAAACTCCAGCGTACAGATACTATGGGTCACACCCTCCAAATAATCGCTTTGACCATGTGTGAAGTCATACATCGGGTAAGCATTCCATTTGTTGCCAGTACGCCAATGTTCCATGTTAAGCACACGATACATGATAGGATCACGGAAGTGCATATTAGGACTTGCCATATCAATCTTCGCACGCAGTATCATTTTGCCTGGTTCCACTCGTCCCGAATTCATCTCGCGAAACAGTGCAAGGCTCTCCTCAGCAGGACGATTGCGGAAAGGACTCTCAGTACCAGCCTCAGTAGGCGAGCCCTTTTGGGCAGCGATTACTTCGCTGCTCTGCTCGTCAACGTACGCCCGCCCCTTAATGATACACCACTCGGCAAAGTCCCACAAGTCTTGAAAATAGTCGCTCGCATAGCATACCTTCCCCCATTCAAATCCCAACCACTTGATGTCCTTTTCTATAGCGCGCACATACTCCATGTCCTCCTTCTGAGGGTTAGTGTCATCCATGCGCAAGTTGCAAATCCCACCAAATTTCTTGGCAACGCCAAAGTCCATAGCAATAGCCTTGGCATGACCGATATGCAAGTACCCATTAGGCTCGGGAGGGAAACGCGTCTGCAATCGTCCCCCATTCTTACCCTCAGCCAAGTCCTCCTTAATGCGTTTTTCTATGAAATTTAAGCTCTTCTCCGAGCTTATTGTAGTTTCGATTTCTGCCATATAGTAATTATTTCAAATTTTGGCACAAAGTTACGAATAAGCGAGCGGAAAAGCAAATAAAGCTTGCTTTAATTTGTTTTCCCGAGCGAAAGTAACTTCGGCATCCGCCAGAGTTACGAATAAGCGAGCGGAAAAACAAATAAAGCTTGCTTTAATTTGTTTTCCCGAGCGAAAGTAACTTCGGCGTCCGCCAGAGTTACGAATAAGCGAGCGGAAAAACAAATAAAGCTTGCTTTAATTTGTTTTCCCGAGCGAAAGAACCACAAAACTTGTTTTGCTTGGCTTGTCCAAGAACTTCGGCGTCCGCCAGAGTTAC
>CALZJL010000011.1 GCA_945787625.1 uncultured Prevotellaceae bacterium | reverse complement strand
ACAGGAGGAGGAACAGTGTGACGCCTGTCAGGGCTGACGTGAAGACGGACGTGAAAACGGACGTGAAGGCGGACGTGAAGGCTGAGGTGCCTGCGGAGGCTCGCGTGCAGGCGGTGGCTGACTCGCGCGAGGACAAGATGGAGCTGCTGCTGGCTCAGATGGTGGTGAGGTATGGGGGGATAAGGGTTTGTGAGGCTCTGGACGAGAATGGGCAGGAGGTGCCTCTGACGGTGGCTGAGTTTATCTTTCATTCGCTCAGTCAGGACGGGCTGGCTCTACGCAATGAGACGGCGAGGCGTATTCTGGACGAGGTCTTGATGCATGTCGGGGAGGATGGGTTTGAGAGCACGGCTTTCTTCTTGGAGCATAGTGACCGGGGGCTGTCGGCGAGGGCTTTCGAACTGATGACGGATGGGGAGCAGCTGAGTCGTATGCATGGGGCTGAGGCTGGTGAGGAGGCGGCGTCGGCGGCGGAGTTGATGGACAGGGCTTCGCATCTTCTGGCCGACATGAAGCTCTCTGTGGTGCGCAAGGAGCTCAGGGGGCTGATGGGACAGCTCAGGGGGCTGGCTCCGGGCGATGCGTCGGGGCAGGACTTGCTCGTGAGGTTTAAGGAGCTCAAAGAGGCTGAGGGGCGGCTGGCTAAGGTGTGTGGGGATCGGGTGATGTGAGGGTGATGATGGTCTTGAGGTCGGAGGTGAGGAGCCTGCGCTTGTGGGGCTGGAGGCTGGGGGAGGTGACGGCCATGCGCCTGGTCTTGTGGTGGTGGGGGATGTGTATGTTGGCGAGGTCGCAGAGGGTGTAGTAGATGTTGTCGGCACTGGTGGGCAGGTCTTTGTTTTCGTCGATGCTGCGGTGCTTTGCGGGGTTGCTGGCTATCCATTGCTGGCTGCGCCATATCATCATGGGGACGTGGTATTCGCTGGGCTTGGGGGTGGTGGATACGCTGCGGAGTATGTCGCCGGGGGCTACGTTCTCGCCGTGGTCGGAGGCGTAGAGTATGGCGGAATGCATGTCGGGCTTGTCGATGGCGGTGATGATGTTGTCGAGGACTCTGTCGGTGTAGTGTATGGTACAGTCGTATGCGTTGTAGAGGAGGCTGTCGCTCTTGGCGTGTGGGTCTGACGTGAGGTTGGGTCTGAAGATGTTGTCTTGGGTTTCGAAGTTGTAGAAATAGGCGTGGCTGCCGAGTCCCTGGGCTACGAAGAATGTCTTTGGGTATATCTCGGTGAGGGAGTCTATGGCGTGGGCTATGTGGTGGTCGTGGCTGAGGTGTATGAGGGTGTCGGCGTCGGTGGTGAGGGCTGGGTCGACGTCGAGGTGGTTTCTGCTGGCGAGGGCTATGACGGTGAAACCGTTGTCGGCAAAGATGCGGCAGATATTGGGCTTGCTGTATGCGCTGAAATATGTCTCGGGGGTGGCTTCGGACATCATCATGGGGGCGGAGAGCATGGTGAGGGTGGCGTTGGAGTAGTAGTCGGTGTAGAGGGTGAGGTTGGCGCGCCTGGCAAGGCGGGGGGTGGTGGGGCGTGGATAGCCTGCTATGCTGAGGTGGTCGATGTTGCAGCTCTCGCCGATGAACAGGACGTAGGATTCGCGCTCTGAGGGGGTGGTGCTGCGGTGGGTGTGTGGGAGGGTGGCGGTGTGGTGTGAGATGGCGGATTGCTTGTCGATGACGAAGGTCCACGCTTCGATGGTGCGCATGACGTAGTTGAGGGGGGGAGCTGTCTGCAATGCGGCTGGACCGGCTGTGGTGATGGCTATGATGGGGAGTATGGCTGCGAGGGCGAGCTGCCTGCGCGGTGTGGTGGTGCGGCTGCGTTTTTTCGCCCATACGGCTATGATGAGCAGCAGGACGAGGGCGAGCAGTATGAGCATGGCTGTGGGGTTATTGGTGACGTAGCTGCTTGTCTCTTCGCCGGTGGTGTAGTAGGTGACGACGATGTTGCCGGCGTTGAGGTATTCGTGGAAGACGGCGGCGGTGTATGTCTCGTCGCTGGAGAGGCGGAAGATGAGGGGTGTGAGCAGCGCGAGTATCCACCAGCGTCTGATGCTTGCTGCTATGAGCGCGAGGCTGAGGCTTAGGGCGAAGGTCCCTATGAGTGTGGGGAGGGCGTCGGGGGTAGCAACGATACTACGTGTTATGGAGGGGGCTGAGATTACAAAAAAAAGGGCTGTGATACTGATCATGCCCCATTTGTCTTGTGTCTTCATGTGTGACTATTGTCTTGTGATTGTGTCAATCGTGGCTGGGTGGTGTTTCGTGAGGGTGTCTTTGCTGAGCGAGGCTTCGTAGTCGTGGCGCGACATGGTGACGCGGGTGCGTACGATGACGGCTCCGGGGAAACGGCCATTTTCGCGCATCTCATTCAGGAGCTGCTCGGCTTCGCCGCGGGTGCGGAAGTTGCCGACCTGACACTTCCAATGGGGGCTTTGGAAGAAGGTGTAGACTTTGTGCTGGTCAAACCATACGCTGGCACGATTGGCGCGACGTATGGCTTCGTTCTTGGCATTGCGGTCGTTGCCTCCGTAGTATATCTGCACTCGGTAGCCTGTTATCCTTACTTTGGTGTGAAGTAGTGTGTCGCCGATTTGGTGTTGTTCGGCGGTGTGACTTTGTATGGTGTCTTGCGCATGGCTTGACAGAACCGTAAACAGTAGGGACAGGAGGATGAAGAGTGACGTCGTTGTTTGCTTCATTGTTGTTTACTCTAAGACCTCACGCTCTCCCCTCCCCCACCACGCCGGGTGTGGGAGGGAGGTGTGAGGACTTGTTTTTCTGTCTCTCGTCGGAGAGAGGGTTGTGTGTTGCTTGTGCTTACTTCCAGGCGTCGATGATTGCCTTGAAATCGGCTGCCTTGAGTGAGGCTCCGCCTATCAGGCCGCCGTCGATGTCTTCTTTGCTGAAGAGCTCGGGTGCGTTGCTGCCTTTGCATGAGCCTCCGTAGAGGATTGATGTCTCGGCGGCTGCTTCGGCTCCGTATACTTCGGCTACGCATGAGCGTATGAAGGCGTGAATCTCTTGTGCCTGCTCGGCTGTGGCGGTCTTGCCTGTGCCGATTGCCCATATTGGCTCGTAGGCTATGACGATGTTTTTCCACTGGTCTGCCGTGAGATGGAATACGCTGCCGGCGAGCTCTGCCTTGCATACTGCTTCCTGCTCATTGGCCTCGCGCTGCTCGAGTGACTCGCCTATGCAGAAGATGACTTTGAGGCCGTTGGCGAGGGCGAGGTCTACTTTCTCCTTGAGTATCTCTGGTGTCTCGTTGTAGTACTCGCGACGCTCTGAGTGTCCGAGGATTACGTACTCTGCTCCTGTGGATTTTACCATCTCGGCACTGACTTCGCCTGTGTAGGCTCCGCTGGCTTTGTTGGCGCAGTTCTCTGCTGATACGGCGATGACGCTGTCCTTGAGGAGCTCGCTTACTGTGGCGAGGTGAATGAATGGGGTTCCGATAATGACGTCACAGTTTGGTTGATCGGCTGCAAGAATCTCTTTGAGCTCGGTGGCTAAGGCTACGCCTTCCTGCAGGTTCTTGTTCATTTTCCAGTTGCCTGCTACGATGTGCTTTCTCATTTTTTTCCTGTTTTTAAATTGGTTTATTATTTTATCTCTGTTGTTTCGGTAAAATCGTACTCCTACAAGTATTCTGTCTCCGACTGATATGACGGTGAGTGGCAGTATAAACCACAGTAGCAGTGAGAGGGGTGCGCGGCTGGCTGTGTCGGGCTCGGCGATGAGGGCGGTGGCGGGGACCGGGCCTGTGAGGTCTTGGGCTCCGGGGAGCTGAGTGGCTGCCCATTTCCCTTTTATCTCTGCTCCGTCGAGCATGATGAGCCCTGGGTTGCTGCGAACCATGGTCTTGAGGACAACTTCGTCGACGGTGCAGAACGGATATTCGGCTCCTGTCGTCTCGCGCCATTGCTCGATGTCGTAGGCGTCGCTCTGGGTCAGGCATACGAGCATATATCCTTGCTCTGCGCAGTAGTCTGTAAGCTCGGCAAGGCGATCCATCACTCCGTCGTCGGCTTGGGTGAGACGTGGGGATATTATCAGAAATTTCCACCCCGGACTGTTGATGATGCTGTCGGTGAGGTCGCGATATGTGCGTGGCTCGTAGATCTGGAGGTCGGTGATATCGGGCGGGGTGCCGTCTTCTCCCCATGTGGTTTTGAGCTTGAGGTCTGCGCCTATGTGGTATGGCCGGAAGTCTATCAGTGGTATCGTGTAGATGGTATATATGGCCAATATGAGGGCGTATATCCACGAATACATGGCGACAATCCACTGGTTGGTGATGCTGATGAGCCGGGCTTGGACTCGTGGCCATAGTGCGAGCGTAATGGCACAGGGCAGTATGAGGATGTTCTTGGCAAAGGTCTGCCATGGTGTGAGACGGACGGCGTCTCCGAAACACCCGCAGTCGGGCATCGTACCCGTCAACGCGGTGTAGAGCGTGAGTGCCGTGAAGGTGAGCATCATGGCGAGGACGATTCGCGATGTGAGCTTGCGACGTACGCCAAACAGTAGGTATACTCCCATGCAGAACTCTAATGCTCCGAGGAATACGGAGAGTACGACGGGGACTGGCGGGGGGGTCAGACTGGCGAGGTGAAAGGCGGCGGTATAGTCTGTTATCTTGTATTCGGTGCCTCGCGGGTCTATGATCTTGACGGCTCCGGAGAATACCAATTCTGCTGAGAGTATTATCCTGCTGAGGTTTACGGCTGTCCACCTCAGTATTATGAGTCGTTGTCCTCTATGCACTGAAGCTTAGTTTTATCAGTCCGAATACGGCGTAGTTCAGCATATCCATATAGTTGGCATCTATTCCCTCGGAGACGAGGGTGGCTCCGCTGAGCGTTTCTATCTGCTTGGTCCGGTATATCTTCATGAGGATCAGGTCTGTGTAGCTGCTCGTGCGCATCTGGCGCCATGCTTCGTCGTAGTCGTGGTTCTTCTTGAGCATCAGCTCCAGGCACTGGTGTGCATAGCGGTCGTATTCGTCCATGGCTTCGGTCTCGCTCATGGTGTCGGCTACTTCGGCTGCGCCTTTGTGCAGCTGGATGAGTCCGATTATGGCGTAGTTGACTATGGCTACGAGCTCGGGGCGTATGCCTTCGTCTATGAGGTGCTCGCGCTTGGTCTCGATGCTGCGTATGCGGTTGGCTTTGATGTAGATCTGGTCTGTCACGGACTGGGGACGCATGATGCGCCATGCTGCCCCGTAGTCGTGGAGTTTCTTTTGGAACAGGGCCCGGCATTCTGCCATAATTTGCTCAAATTGCGCGCGCGTGTCCATAGTATATGTGTTTTGCGTATCGTTTGTCTATGAATATCTCAGTATCTGCCCTGGGCGTAGGATGGTGCGCTCGGTGATGTTGTTCATGCGGCAGAGCTGGCGTACGGTGACTCCGTGCTTGCGTGCGATGGTCGAGAGGGTTTCGCCTGAGCGGACTTTGTGGATATTGCCTGAGCGTACGGCCTTGCGGCGCTCTTGTTGAAACTCGCGGCTTTCTTCGCGTTTCTGCTCGGCTTGGCGTCGTGCCAGTGCGAGCTCTTCGGTGCTGTATTCTGCGTCTTCGCCTCCTGCGGCTTCTCTCTCTGCGCTGACGAGGAAGCCTTTGCCTTGCGAGCGGAAGACGTACATGTCTGCCTTGATGTCGCTCGCGGCGAAGTCGAAGAGTTTCTCGGGGTCTATGAACTGTCCGAGGAAGCGGGTCTCAAAGTGGAGATGGCTGCCTGTGGAGCGTCCGGTGTTGCCTCCCAGACCTATGGGCTCGCCTGCTCGTACGGTCTGGTTTTCTTCTACGAGTTGCTTGCTCATGTGGCCGTAGACGGTCTCAAGGCCGTTGGGGTGGCGTATGATGACGTATTTGCCGTAGCCGCGTGCGTTGTAGGCTACGACGCGTATCTTGCCGCTGAAGGCTGCGCGTATGGTGTCGCCGATGTAGACTTTGATGTCGGTGCCGTAGTGGTTGCGGCGGAAGGAGCGGCGATAGCCGTATGAACTCGTCACGAGGCGGCTGTCGCAGGGCATGTGAAAACCGCGCAGGTCGATTTTGTATTCGGTGGGCAGTTCGATGCCGTAGTTGGTGGTGTAGGTGTTGTTCCACTCCGGATAGAGTGCTGATGCGGGGTCTTGCAGGGACTCTTTCTGAAGCATGCGTGCGAGACTCAGCGAGTCTATGGTGCGCATTCGTTTTTCTACTGGGGCTATACTGGCTAACTTGTCTTGTGCAAATGTGGTGCATGCCATCATCGTGGCGAATGCAATCAATGCTATTTTTTTCAAAACGTTATTGGTCTTTATGGTGTGTTTGTTTAGGGTTTTTGTCTTTCGGGGGGAGGGGGAGGTTTTAGAAGCTTGTCTCTCCTACTCCGTAGAGGCGATCCATGTTGAGGTCGCCCATGTTGTGGATTTCTTCGGGGCGGAAGAATCGTTTGAGCTCGGCGTCTGCGGCTTCGGGCGAGTCACTGGCGTGGACTATGTTTTGCTGGTTGCTCATGCAGTAGTCGCCTCGTATGGTGCCTGGGTCTGCCTTGCGGCCATTGGTGTAGCCTGTGATGTAGCGGACGACGGCTATGGCGTCTTCGCCTTCAAGACACATGGCTACGACGGGGGTGCGCATCATGGATGCCTTGAGTGCGGGGAAGAAGGGCTTGCCTGTGAGATGGCCGTAGTGCTCGTTGAGTATCTCGTCGCTGAGCTGCATCATCTTCATGCCTGCTATGCGCAGTCCTTTCTTTTCAAAACGTGTGATAATCTCGCCTATCAGACCGCGCATGACGGTGCTGGGTTTCAATAGTACTAATGTTCTTTCCATTCGCTGTTTTGTGATGGTCTTTGTTAGTGTATTGTTGTCTTTTTCGGGCTATTCTGCGCCCATACGTGTGCAAAATTACACTTTTTTATTGAAAATAAAGCTTTTTAAGCCTTGCATTCTTCGTATTTTTATGTTTTTTTAATGTCAGGATTGCAGTTTTTGTGTGTTTGGGCGTTCGTGGGGTGGTCAGAATTTGCATTTCACCCTTCCTATGCATGAGAAGCCTGGGGTTAGGTTTGGCACGCTGAATCCTCCGCCTTGGAAGCTGTGGTCGTTGGTGATGTTGTAGGTGTCAAGCGAGAGTGTGAGCCACTTGACGGTGTAGTTCGCTCCTATGTTGAGGGTGAAGCGGACGGGGTCGTAGCGTTCGTAATTGACGTATGAATAGATGTTGCCGTCTGCGTCTGTCCGCATGGTGTAGGGGTCTACTAAGGGTGAGTATTGCTTGCTGAGGAGGCGGGCTGAGGTGTGGAGTGACAGCTCGCCGTATTTCTTGCTGACCCATAGTCTTTGGCTTGCTACTGCGGACATCATGAAGGGTGGTATGCTGTATATGTAGCCGCGGTCGGCGGTGTAGCCTGATGAGGAGAGGGGTTTCTGGTATGAGAGTGTGATGTTGGCATAGGTGCCTTTGTGGCGGTATGTAAGGACGCCTTCCAGCCCCCATATCTTTATCTTACCTGCGTTGCTGTACATCTCGCTGGCTTTCATCTTGTCGCAATAGACGAGGTCGTTGAGGTTGTTGTAGTAGGTGTTAACTTCCCATGAGAGATGGCACTTGCTGAGGGTGTGGTTGTAGGTGAGTTGTATGGCGTCCATGGTTTCGGGCTGTAGGTTGTCGGCTCCGGAGTAGGTGGGCTGCTTGGAGGCTCGGTAGAGGTAGGGGGCGTCGACGAAGGAGCGTGAATAGCCTATCTTCAGGTTTATGCCTCGCGTGGGACGATAGATGAGCGAGACGCGGGGCGAGAAGGCGTTGATCTTCTCTTTGTTGTATCGCACTTTGTGGTCGTATCTCAGCCCTGAGTTGAAGATGAGCTTTTTTCCGAGCTGCTGTTTCATCTGGGCAAAGGCTGAGATGCTGAGCTCTGAGCCCATGTTGAATATCGAGTCTTTGGGATAGCTGAGGAATGAGTCCATGAAGTCTGTGCCCATACTGAATGTGTAGTCGAGGAACTGGAAGTTCTCTAATTGTATGCCTGTCAGAATGTTGCCTTGCCCGATGGGGGTGTCGTAGCGGTATGTGCTGGTGATGTGGCCGCCGTAGTGTATGGCATAGTATGTCTCGTTGTAATAGGCTCCGCGGTCGGTGAATACGAGCATAGGTATCATCGAGGCTGCGCAGGTGTCGTGTATGACGTCGTAGCGTTGTAGGTCTTCGGAATCGAAAAGGGCTTCGGCTTTTATTGTCCAGGGGCCTGTGGTGTGGGCGTAGGAGAGTGAGGAATGTATGGCGCGTGAGTAGTGGCCGGGGAGATTGCCGTTGATGGTGGGGAACTTATTGCGGTCGAAGAGTGTGTGGTAGAACAGCGAGTATTGGTTGGCGGAATTGCTCTGCTGCATGGTAAGCATGGCTGTGAGTCCCTTCCAGCGTGTCCTGAAACCGATGTCAAGACAGGGCTTGCGGTTGAAGGCTCCGATGAGTATCTGTGAGGGCTGGTTGACTGTTCCGTAAAAGGCTTCATCGCCGGGGCTGACTTGACGTTTCTCGCCGTCGGAGGAATAATATGATGCCCATGCCATGAAGTCAAAATCCATGTAGTTCTTTCCAATCAGGAAATCGGCCATGATTGTGTTGTTCATGCCGTATCCTGCCGAGGCGGTGATGCCGTCTTCGTCTCGCCCTGACTTGGTTATTATGTTGACTACTGCCGTTAGGGCGACATTGCCGTAGAGCGATGAGGCCGGACCGCGCAAGACTTCGACTTGCTTGATTTTTTCCAGTGAGGTGCGGTTGTTGAGCGACTCCGAATTGGTGATGTTGCTGTTGAGACGGTGACCGTCGAGCATGACGAGTATCTTCTCTTGCGATGATGAATAGATACCGTGCATGGAGAGGTTCTTCTCTGTGCTTGTGACGTCGCTCATTCCGGGCACGTACGTGAGTAGTACGTCATGCAGGTTGGTGGCTCCGCTTGCCTTTATCATCTCTTCGGTGATGAGGGTCACGGGGACTGGCGCCTCTTCGAGTGTTTCTGCCATTTGAGATGCTGTAAAGACTGTGTTGCCGCTGCTTTGTTTCAGACGGTATATGAGGTCGGCGAACCTCGGCGACTCTCCTACTTGTGTGGTATAGAATGGATTGAGGTCGAGCAACTTTTCTGCGTAGTGCTCGGCTTTGTCGTATTGGTCCTGATGGAGCGCGCTTAGCACAAGCAGCCGGTATGCTGCTTCTCTATACTCGTCTGTCATCGTAGCGACGTTGCTCGTGAGCATACTGTCTGCTACTGCGAACTGTCCGGTATCGAAAAGGTATTTGGCTCTGCTGTAGACGTCTGAGTCGTGTTGGGCTTTGATACTAGGACTGATGCCGACGAGAAATATCAGTATTATCAGCACTCTTTGCATGGTATCCTTATTTTGAAGGTTGTCCCCTCTCCCTCTTTGCTTTCGAAGCTTATTGCGCCTCCGAGGTGGTTTGTTACGAGGTCGTGTGTTATGCTCATTCCTAAGCCCGTGCCTTGTCCTACAGGCTTGGTCGTGACGGTCTGACGGAAGAGTTTCTGCTGCACGTCTTGGGGCATGCCGCACCCGTTGTCTGAGATTTCTATGTCTAAGAGTCCTTGTGAGTAGCTTGCCTTGACTCGTAGCTGTGGACTGTATCCTTGTCCTTCACTTTTGGAGCGATGGTGTACGGCATAGAATGCATTGTTGGCTATATTGAGTATGGAACGGCTGAGGTCTTGCGGCACAAGGTCAAGGGTGGGCATGGTGTCGGGATAGTCCTCGACGATCGAGACGTTGAAGGTCTTGTCTTGTGCGCGCATGGCATGGTATGAGAGCCATACGTATTCGTGCAGCGTGTGGGGTACGTCGGTGGGGAGTCGCTCTCCTTCCTTGCCGCGGCTCAAGAGCAGTATGCCCTGAATAATGGATATGGCTCTCTGTCCGTGTTCCTGTATCTTCGACACATTGGTCTGCAGGTCTGTTGATATGTCGCAGATATCGGAGAGGTCGCCTGCGTCCGGCACGCCTCCGTCTGCGAGTGTGCTCTGTATGTCTTCCACTATCTCTTGCATTTCTGCAATGAGGCGTTCGCTCATCTTGCTGAAATTTATCACAAAATTCAGGGGGTTCTGTATCTCGTGTGCGATGCCTGCACTGAGGAGACCTAACGAGGCCATCTTCTGCAACTCGCGCAGTTGTGCGTCTTGTGTATTCATAGTTCGGGGTCTTTATGGTAATGATATTATGGCTTGTGTGCCTTCGTTTTTGGTACTGCTGATGGTGAGTGTGCCTCCAATGTCTTCTACAAACATCTTTGCCTGGTAGAGTCCCAACCCTGCTGCTTCGCTGGTGGGCTTGGTCGTAAAGAAGGGGTCGAAGATGTTGGGCATGATATTGTCTTCGATGCCTGTGCCCGTGTCTCGGATATATATGACTGGAGGCTCGGTGCCTGAGGAGGGATTTATCTCGATTGAGAGCAAGCCTCCTGGTTCGGCTTTCTTGCGTATGGCGTACATCGAGTTTGCTATGATGTTCATTATTACTCTGCTGAGCTGCTCTGCTATGACGTCTGCCACTATGGGGTACTCGGGGCGATGCCACTCGACTTTGATGTGAAGCCGCTTCAAATCGTCTTCGTAGTAGGTCTTGAGCCTTTCTACGCATTGGCCTACGATGTTGGACACGTCTTCGGGACGGCGTTGGCCTGTGCGCTCCTTGAGCATTTCTTCCATGGCTTTGAGCATTCGGGTGATGCTCTGACCATGCTCACCGACCTTGGTCAGATTCTGCCTCATCATGTCCATGATATCCTGCGCGTCTGCGACAGACTCTTCGCGTACTGACGCTTCTGGAGTTTCGTCGGCAAGGTCTTCGACATCTGCCTTCAAATCCTTGATCAGGGCGAGTGTAAGCTGGGCAAAATTGTTGATATAGTTCATGGGGTTGAGGATTCGATCTACGAGTCCCTTGGTGAGCTTGCCTGTCATTGCCTCCTTCTCCTTGCGTATGAGCTGGGCATGGACGTTACGAAGCTCTCGGGTACGCTCGTCGACGATGCGTTCGAGCTTGAGATTCTCTTTGCGTATTCGCATGAGCCTCCACCTGTAGACCACTCCACACAGGAGTATGATGCATGCTACGTAGAGCAGATTTGCATACCAACGTTCGTAGAAGGGCTTGGGTATCTCAAACTCCATGACCTCCGAGAGTACTACTCTACCATAGATGTCCCTTGCCCTTACTTGCACTCGGTACAGTCCATAGGGCAGATTGTCGTTGGCAAAAGACCGCTGCTCTCGCCATGGGCTCCACTGGTCCTGATCATAAAGGCGGTAGCTGTAGAGCGTTGACGAAAGGTAATCTACGGAGCCTGTCGTAGCAGAGAAGCTGAGGTCGCCGTCATCGATATGGAAGTCTCTGATGTAGAGTCTGCTTGCTTCGGGCTTCCTGCCGAGGGTCGAGGCTATGTCAAAACGTATCATGCCAAAATTGCCTCCGAGCCATGCTACACCGTCGGTGAGAGACATAGCCTGAATACTGTACCCTGAGAGCGGTTCGAGCCATAATGATGCTTCTTCAGGCATATTGGCACACACGAGTCCCTTGCCGTCGTTGGCATTGCTCCAGAGGTAGCCCTTGTCGTCTTTGTACTGGAAGAGCAGCGAGAGTTTTTCGTTGTTCTGGCGTCTGAATATGTCACTGTCGTTATTGCAGAACCACGTCTCCTTGTCCAAGGTCACGGCCCAGAGTATCCCTTCATCGTCCTGTACGAATTTTCTTACACTGGGTATACGTGAGACGATTCTTTCTTCACCCGAATGGCTGTAATGGTATATTCCGTCGAGTTCGCCAACGATGAACCCATTGCCTTTTTGGGGGAAGACAGAGAGAGCGTGGCGGTTAGTCAAGGCTACAGAATGCAGGCCGTCTATGCGAAAGACTCCGTCGGCTGTGGCTGCGAGCAACGCTCCGTCGGCTGTCTCCGCCAACGACCAGCACGCATGAGTGATGTTGGGGATACGCTCTATCCTGTCATCCTTGAGAGCGAAAAGACCTCGCATGGTCCCTATGTAGACAATATCTCTGGTCTCTGCTATTGATATGACCTGACCATACAGACCTTCGTCCTCGCCATACTTCGTGTACACCGAAGAAGTGCTTATTGCCTCGATGCCTTGGTCTACGATGCGCCACAGCGTACCATGCCCGTCATCAGCTTCGATGTGGAGTGGTACGTCTGAAAGAGGCTGACGCGAACTTGCACGCCGGATAGTGCCTCCCTTCAAGGTAAATACCTCACCCTGCTCGTTGTCAAAGACGATATTGTCCTTGCCTTCATGCCGGATACTCCGCACACACCCAATAGAAGCTACGCCACAAGCCTCGTCTGCAGCACCGTTTTTTATCCAAGTGACCGAAACTGAGTCTGTCGCCTCAAAAGGTACTATATCTGCATAACCCAAGACATTGAAACCGCCGAAATATATTCGTCCGCCATCGGTCTTGAGCAGAGATGTTATGCGCGAGTAGTCTTTCGAATAATACACCTGCCAACGCACCCCATCGTATACGAGCAGACCCTCGAAGTTTGCTACAAAGACATAGCCTCGTTCTGCACACTCGATTGCGAAATTACGATTATGGGCACCATAGTCATTGGCGGAAAACGTGAACGAAAAGTGCTCTCCACCTCCCTGTCGGGCTCTTACTGACAAACTCAGCAAGAGACAGAACAAGTATAATATGTATCGGTCAGTAATAAGCTTCATCTGCATATTCGCGCTCACTGAGCGTCCTTTAGAGTTTCGTATGGAAATATCGAAGTAGCACCGATATAGCGTTCCCACTGATCATGAGTGAGATCCTTTGAGATTCTGGACCTGACGATTTGCGCGAGCCGCCGTGTGGAGGTCTGCAGACGCGACACTTGCCCGTCGCTCGTGCCTATATAGGCAAACTTGCTCTTTTCATCGGCGACAACACACAAAGGCCAGCCCTTATACGACAGCAGTACAGGAGTAATCCACACCCCTGAGACTTCGCCATAGACAAGAGGCTCTGACTCGAAATCAAGTTCTTGTCTGAAACTATATCCACTGTCCATTTTGAACATAGGCATATTGCAAATCTGCACTCCATGGTCATAGGAACAGATAATCCCTATCGTATCAACGACCGCCACCGACGAGACACGCGCTCCGTGACAGGAGACATAGGTCACATGCCTGCCATAGCGATTCAGTATCTCGCATATTCCGTCCTTGCGTCCGAGCATCGTTATACCCGTTTCCGAATCGTAGCACCCTGCCGTGACGACACCTCTTTGCTGAGGAGGAGGAATCATACGATACGCCCCCATGGCATCAAGCTCCATACACTTGCCGTTATCAAGATGCACACGTACAACATCGTCCATTGCATACATACAACTTATGTCGGCAGGAACGGCAATCTCCGCCAAGACTTTGCTTTGCCTGCGAGGGTTCGCGACATCGACTCTGAATATCGCCCTACGCGAACCGACAAAAAAGCAATTCCCAAGCTCTGCCATGTGCGAAAAGACCTCATCACCCCTCTCCGTCCTTTGTCTGGCAACTCCCTTGGCACTACGCCCATCAGCATCTGTCAAGTCCAGGACGCTGCAAATACTGCCATCATGATCATCAACAAACAACATCTTCCCCTCGCGTGAGAGTAGGACAATGACATCACCACGAACCATCACCTTGCGAAAATCAAAGTCACGGCTGTCGTGAACGAGCAGATTTCGTACCATATCCCCGTCAATGACTGCGACTTCACCATACGAAGTGGCCATCACGACACAACCATTCCTGCCCATACACACAGACTTTATCTCACTGTGTGAGGGAGAAAAATACATACGTTCAGTACCCGAGTTGCGACTAAGAGCCATATACGTATCGGAAGAGTACGTATTGCTCCCCGTCCTCTTCAGAAAGATATAGCTCCACAGAGAAAGCAGCGAAGATAGCTCCCGTCCGCCGTCCTGCTCAGCGACCTGATTATGAGCAGTCGCGCCAAGCTGCACACCGAGCTGATTGTACGACATACGCCGCGTTTGCTCCAAAGCCTTCTGGGCATTGGTCTTTGCCGCCTCAGCCTCGCGCCGCTTCACATCGGCCAGTCCCCTCTGCACATCAGCCTCCTCCTTAGCACGAAGAGCGAGGCGTCTCTCCTCCTCAGCACGCAAAGCATTAGCCTCCGACTCGCGTGCGTTTTCCTCAGCAAGCAAAGCGTTCTCTCTGGCCTGCACGAGATGTTCGTCCGAGATAGCCTTCTGCTGATATGCTATATCCTCCATCTGCTGGCTCACAGCACGATCTATGACAGCCTCTTGCCTTACCCGCTCGCCCTCTGCCACCTGCCGACGAAGCATAGAAATCTCACCGTCCTTTGACGACGCTCCGTAGCGATATGCCAGGAACGCAGTAGCCACGACAGAAAATACAATCAGACACCTATATATAATGTGCGTCTTGAGATTCATATATTATATTATGGTATCAAACAAAGCGAATAGCCATCTGAGTAATATCATCACTCTGCTGGGCATCAGCCACAAAAGCGTGGACATCCCTGCTGACAGCATCGATGACATCTCGTGCAGGCACCCC
This sequence comes from uncultured Prevotellaceae bacterium, assembly GCA_945787625.1. The sequence continues at coordinate 602 of CALZJL010000011.1, read as the reverse complement.
ACCCTGCTCACTCAGACACTCGACCAGACGCGTCTCACCATAAAGAGCCTTGTCGGGATTCTCAGCCTCCGTAACGCCATCGGTGAAAGTATAAAGCAAGTCACCGGGCACGAAAGTTATACGCCCCGAACGATAAGGTATTCCCTCAAAAGCCCCGAGCACCAAGTTGCCCACAGACGGGACAAGCTCCACCGCACCGTCCTTATGTACGATATAAGGAGGGTTGTGACCAGCATTAGTATAATCCATCACCCCCGATTCCAAATCTATGATACCATAGAATACGGTGACGAACATCGAGTTGACGCTTTCCTGACAGAGCAAGTCGTTAGCCGTAGAAAGACATTCGTCAGACTTGACGCCACGCGTACCGATAGCCTTGATCAGAGTACGGCTCACAGCCATAAACAAAGCAGCAGGCACCCCCTTGCCACTCACATCAGCCATAGTGAACCCTACCCTGTGATCATCTATGACGAAGAAGTCATAGAAATCACCGCCGACATCCTTGGCTGCCACCATGTCAGCAAACAGATCAAGTCGCGACGAAAGCTCCGGACGAATACGAGTATTCTCGACAGTAAACCTCTGAGGGAGTATAG
>CALZJL010000010.1 GCA_945787625.1 uncultured Prevotellaceae bacterium | reverse complement strand
TATCTCGTGGCTGCTGATGATGGGGTGCATACGTGGGAGGTGGACGTGTTTTATGGCGACAATGAGGGGCTGGTGCTGGCTGAGATTGAGCTGGGCAGCGAGGAGGAGGCTTTTTCTAAGCCTGATTTCATCGGTCGTGAGGTGACGGGCGACAGGCGTTTCTATAATAGTCATATGCGTAACTATCCGTTTAAGTTATGGAAAGAGGAAATTTCGGGAGTAAGATAGGTGCTGTGTTGGCTTCGGCGGGGAGTGCTGTGGGGTTGGGCAATATTTGGCGTTTCCCTACGGAGTGTGGTAGCAATGGTGGGGCGGCGTTTATCTTGATTTATCTGCTGTGTGTGTTTGTGCTTGCGATGCCTGTGATGGTGAGCGAGTTTGTCATTGGGAGGGCGAGTCGTTCTAATACGGTGGGGTCGTATAGGGTGTTGGCTCCGGGCAAGCCTTGGGTGGTGAGTGGGTTCATGGGGGTGCTGGCCGGATTTCTGGTGCTGTCGTACTATAGTGTGGTGGCGGGCTGGACTTTGGATTATACGGTGGAGTCGCTCTGTGGGGGCTTGATGGGGGGTGGTGATTTTGCTGCTTTCTTTGCTGACTTCGTGTCGAGCCCTTGGAGGCCTGTGGTGTTTATGGGCTTGTTTCTGGGACTTACTCACCTTGTGGTGTCGACGGGGGTAGAGAAGGGTATTGAGCGTTATAGCAAGGTGATGATGCCTCTGCTGATGGTGATTGTGCTGGTCTTGATTGGCTTTTCGCTGTCGATGCCTAATGCTGCTGAGGGGGTGTCGTTTATGTTTCGGCCTGACTTTTCGAAGGTGACGAAGGATGTGGTGCTGAGTGCTATGGGGCAGGCGTTTTTCACGCTGAGTGTGGGTATAGGTACTTTGGCTACGTATGCGAGCTATTTTAGCAGGGAGACGCGTCTGGTCTCGTCGGCTGCGAGTGTGTGTGTGATTGATACTTTGGTGGCGATTTCGGCGGGGCTGATCATTTTTCCTGCGGTGTTTAGCGTGGGGGTTGATGCTGATTCGGGGCCGGGGCTGGTGTTTATTACGTTGCCGTATGTGTTTGACAAGGCTTTGGGGGATATGCCTGTGGTGGAGTATGTGTTTTCGGGGTTGTTTTATGTCTTGCTGCTGATTGCTGCGCTGACGAGTAGCATTTCGATGCATGAGATTAGTACGGCTTATATTCATGAGACTTTCCATCTGAGCCGTCGGCGTGCTGCGCTGATTGTCACGGGGGTGTGTTTCGTGATGGGGGTGGCTTGTAGCTTGTCGTTTGGATTGTGGAGCGAGTTGAGGGTCTTGGGTATGACGTTTTTTGACTTGTTTGACTTCCTTACTGCTAAGTTCTTGATGCCTCTGGGGGGACTGCTGATCTGTACGTTTGTGGGCTGGGATATGAACAAGCGTGTGGTGAGGGAGCAGCTTGATTCGAGGCTGACTCCGCTGCTGATGATATTGTTTAGCTGGATTGCTCCGATCGGTATTGGTATTATATTTATTTATGGCTTGATTAGTTGAAGTCTTTCATCGTGTGTAGGTAATGGAAAAACATGTTAATTTTGGCAGTCGCATGGGGGCGATTTTTGCTGCAGCGGGTAGTGCTGTGGGATTGGGCAATGTGTGGCGCTTCCCGACTGAGGTGGGCAACAATGGTGGGGCGGCGTTTATCTTGATATATCTGGTGTGTATCTTGATTATCGGTATTCCTATCATGGTGTGTGAGTTTGTCATCGGGCGTCATACGCAGAGTAATATGATTGATGGCTTCAGGAAGTTGGCTCCGGGGCGGTGGTGGAGGGTGATTGGGTATCAGGGGGTGCTGGTGGCGTTTCTGATTTTGAGCTACTATATTGTTGTGAGCGGGTGGACGTTGTTCTATTCGGTGGAGAGCTTGGCGGGTAATCTTGTTGACGATGGTGTGGGTGAGGGACATCATTTTGCTGAGTATTTCGGGGCTTTCGTGTCTGATCCGTGGTGGTCGTTGGGGTGTGCGGCGGCTTTTATGGCTATTGTGCATTTGGTCATTGCGCGTGGGGTGCAGAGTGGTATCGAGCGTTTTTCTAAGGTGATGATGCCTATGTTGCTGCTGATTATTGGGGTCTTGGTGGTTTGTGCGTTTTCGATGCCTGGTATTGATGATGGGCTGAGGTTTCTGCTTAAGCCGGATTTTTCTAAGATTACGGTGTCGGTGGTGTTGAGTGCTATGGGGCAGGCGTTTTTCTCGCTGTCGTTGGCGATGGGCTGCTTGTGTACGTATGCGAGTTATTTCAATCCTAAGACTCGGTTGGTGTCGTCGGCTATGAGTGTGGCTGTGATTGATACGTTTGTTGCGGTGCTGAGTGGGTTTATAATTTTCCCTGCGGTGTTTTCGGTGCCTGGCATCGAGGCTGATGCTGGTCCGGGACTGGTGTTTATCACTTTGCCGAGTGTGTTTAACATGGCTTTCCATGCTGTGCCGTGGCTGGGGTATATGTTTAGCGGTTTGTTTTACATTTTGCTGTTTCTGGCTGCGTTGACGAGTGCTATGTCGCTCCATGAGTCGGTGACGGCGTATGTCTACGAGCGATTTCATATTTCGCGCCGTAGGGCTTCGCTGATGGTGTCGGTGTCGTGTATGTGTCTGGGGGTGTTGTGCTGCTTGAGTTTCGGTCCGCTGAGTGGTTGGACTGTCGGGGGTATGACGGTGTTTGACTTGTTTGACTTTGTGTCGTCTAAGGTGATTCTGCCTTTGGGGGGATTGCTCCTCGTGTTGTTTACGGGGTGGTATCTGGACCGTGACCTTGTCCGCGATGAGATTACTAATCGTGGCGAGCTGCCTGGCAGGGTGTTTGGGGTGTTTATGTTTCTGGTGCGTTGGGTGGCTCCTGTGGCAATAGGGGTGATCTTCGTCCAGGGGCTTTTGGGTATTTTCTGAGGGGGTGTTTATGTCTGGACGTGGCAACTGGTTCTCTCCGATGCAGCGTAGATTCCTGCTCGTGGTTTTGTCGCTGCTTGGAGTGGTGCTTGGGGCGGTGCTTTTGTCGGAGTATAGGAACGGGCGTGATGGGTCGGTGTCTGAGGGCTTGGAGAGGCTTGGGACTGCGGCGCGAAGTGGGGGGTACTATGCTGTGGAACCTGACAGGTGGGAGAGTTTTGTGTTTGACCCTAATGAGGCTGACAGCACGATGTTGCTGAGGCTTGGGCTCGCTCCGTTTCAGGTGCGTGCTATATATAGGTATAGGGCTAAGGGTGGGCGTTACTCTGAGGTGGAGGATTTTGCGAGGGTGTATCGTATGACGGTGGAGCAATGGGAGCATTTGCGTCCTCTGGTGCGTATAGGGCGGAGGTATCGTCTGGTTGCTCAGTCGGGGATTGTGGGGGAGAGACCGGTACGTGGAGGTGGCTATGGTGCTTATGGGGGTGCGGAGAGGGGGCGCGATAGTGTGGTGAGGGGGCGCGATAGTGTAGAGGGGAGGCGCGATAGTGTGCGTGCGTCTTATCCTAAGAAGTTTGATGATGGGGTGGTGATTGATGTGAATGTGGCGGATAGTGCTACGTTGTGTAGGGTGCCTGGGATTGGGGTTTATAATGCTTCGCGTATAGTGCGTTTTCGCAGGAGGCTTGGTGGGTTTGTCGATGTGCGTCAGCTGTTGGAGCTGGAGGGGTTTCCTGCTGATGCTTTGGCTTGGTTGGAGGTGAGGGATTCGGCTGCTGTGCAGCGTCTTGACGTGAACCACATGAGCGAGCGTAGGCTGATGCGTCACCCTTATATGGGGTATTATCGGGCTGCTGAGATTGTGGCATACCGCCGTGTACACGGCTCCCTGCCAAGCATTGATGTGCTCGCAGGGTTGCCGCATTTCAGTCATGACGATGTTGTCAGGCTTAGGCCTTATCTGTCGTTTGATTGATTAGAGGGGATTCCACCCTTGTGCTTTTAGTTCAAACTCGTTGCCATCGCGTGTGATGAGGGCGTAGCCGAGTGTGGGGGCGGTGATGTAGCCTATGACTTTTACGTCGTCCATCTCTTGTATGATGTCGTTCTTAGTCAGGGGGACGGTAAAGAGGAGTTCGTAGTCTTCGCCTCCGTTGAGGGCGCAGGTGGTGACGTTCATGCTGAACTCTTCGGCGGCCACTGCGGTCTGGTAGTCGAGGGGTATGCGTTCTTCGTAGATGCGGCAGCCGCAGTTGCTGGCTTTGCAGATGTGTATGAGTTCGCTGCTTAGTCCGTCGGAGATGTCTATCATCGAGGTGGGGACAATGCCTGCCTGGCTCAGACGTTGTATGATGTCGTGTCGGGCTTCGGGCTTCATCTGGCGTTCGATGAGGTATTCTTTGCCTGCAAATTCGGGCTGGGGTATGGCGTCGATGAGCTCGTCGGGGTTGCGGCCTGTGCGTTGTGCCTGTTCGTGGGCTTCTTTGACTTGCTGGTTGTAGACGGCTTTCTCGCGTTCGAGTATCTGGAGTCCCATGTAGGCTGCGCCGAGGTTGCCTGAGACGCAGATGAGGTCTGTCTCTTTGGCTCCGCTGCGGTATGATATCTGCTCTGTGGGGGCGGTGCCTATGGCTGTGATGCTTAGGGCAAGGCCTGTGAGCGATGTGGTGGTGTCGCCTCCGATGATGTCGACTCCGTGTCGTTCGCATGCGAGGCGTATGCCTGTGTAGAGCTCTTCGATGTCTTCGACGCTGAAGCGTTTGCTCAGTGCCATGCTTACGGTAATCTGGCGTGGGGTGCCGTTCATGGCGTAGATGTCGCTGAGGTTGACCATCACGGCTTTGTAGCCGAGGTGGCGTAGGGGAATATACGTGAGGTCGAAGTGTACGCCCTCCATGAGCATGTCGGTGGTGATGAGGGTCTGGGTGCCTTGGGGTGACGTGATTACGGCGCAGTCATCGCCCACGCCTTTGTGCGTGGACGCTTGACTGGTCTTGATGTTGTCGGTCAGATGTCTGATGAGTCCGAACTCTCCTAATTTTGATATTTCCATCAGCTTCGTGCTATCATTTCGCGCATGATTTCCGCCATGCGTGGTTGTGCTTCGGCGGCTGCTTTCTGCACGTCTTCGTGTGTTACTTTCATAATTTGTGCGTGGCCGCCAAGGTCGGTGATGATGCTGACGCCGAAGCAGCGTATGCCGCAGTGGCGGGCTACGATGACTTCGGGGACGGTGCTCATGCCTACGGCGTCGGCTCCCCAGTGTGCAAACATGCGGTATTCGGCTGGGGTCTCGTAGGTGGGGCCTTGGGTGGCGAGGTATACGCCGTGGCGTACTTTGATGGCTTTCTCGCGTGCGATGACGTCGGCAAGGTCTATGAGCTCGGGGGCGTAGGCGTGACCCATGTCGGGGAAGCGTGGCCCTTGGGGTATGTTTTCGCCGCGCAGGGGGTTCTCGGGCATGAAGTTGATCTGGTCTGTGATGATCATGAGGTCTCCTATGCGATAGCTGGGGTTGGTGCCTCCTGCTGCGTTGCTTAAGAAGAGGGTCTTGATGCCGATTTCGTGCATGACGCGTATGGGGAAGGTGACGGTCTTCATGTCGTAGCCTTCGTAGTAGTGGAAGCGTCCGTCCATGGCCATGATTTCCTTGTCGCCGAGCTTGCCGAAGATGAGACAGCCTTTGTGACCTTCGACGGTGCTGACGGGGAAGTTGGGTATGTCTTTGTATTCGATGACGAGCTCTTTCTGTATTTCTTTGGCGAGGTCGCCAAGGCCTGTGCCGAGTATGACGGCTATTTCAGGCTGTGTGTGCATCTGCTCTTTGAGCCATGCTGCTGTTTCTAAGATTTTCTTGTACATATTGTTTGATTGTTTGGTTAAACTCTTTGTCGGTGTCTCCGATGAAACGGACTTCGATGGGTAGTATCCAGATGTGTTCCTTTAGCTGGTCGTCCATGCCTGGTGATGTGGCGAGCCGCGCTGCATCTTTTTCCGTGGTGATGATTTGTGCGCCGGGGCTGAGTGTGTGTAGGGTGTGGCGGATATGGTTGATGTCGTCTGTGTCGAAGTTGTGGTGGTCTGCGTAGATTAGGGTGGTGAACTGCGACAGGTGTTGCTGCATGTCGTCTACGAACTGATGGGGGTTGCCTATGCCTGCGACGAGGAGTATCTCGTTTGATGACATTTGGCTGAGTGTGGCCTCTTTGCGGCTGTGTGCGTTGCGCAGCGTGCCGTAGGTGTAGCTGCTGAAGTATAGTTGCTGTGTGGCATCGGGTCGGAGTTCTTGTGCTATCTCGTGGCGTTTGCGGGTGGTGATGTTTGCCGGACATTTGGTGACGATGATTATGTCGGCTCGGTTTTTGCTTTTGACGGGCTCGCGCAGTCTGCCTGCGGGGAGCAGGTGGTCGTGGGTTATGAGTCTGTGGTAGTTGACGAGTAGTATGTTCAGACCTGGCTTGACGTAGCGGTGTTGGTAGGCGTCGTCGAGCAGAATGACTTGCGTGCCGCGGCTTGCGGTGGGCATGGTGAGCTGCTCTATGCCGTGGCGGCGGTCTGCGTCGACGGCGACGATGGTGTCGGGGTATTTGTTGGCTATCTGCCAGGGCTCGTCGCCGATGTCTTCGGGGGTGCTTGTCGGGGTGGCGCGGCGGTATCCGCTGGTCTTGCGTTTGTAGCCCCGGCTGAGTACTGCTGTGCTGTAATGGGGGCTGAGTAGGCGTATGAGGTATTCGACGTGGGGGGTCTTGCCTGTGCCGCCTGCGGTGATGTTGCCTATGCTGATGACGGGTAGCGGATAGGTGCGGCTCTCGATTATGCCGGTGTCAAACATGTAGTTTCTGACACGCACACCGAGGGCATATAGCCATGCCAGGGGTAGGAGTGATGTGTGTATGTGTGTCAGTTTGGGCATCTTTATCTTGGTTTTGATGTCCAAAGATACAAATAATTTGTGGTTTTTGACGATTTATTAGTGCCTAAAAGTTGGTAGAATGAATTTTTTGTCATACCTTTGCATCATAATCCTGCGCTTGTGGTGGAATTGGTAGACACGCCAGACTTAGGATCTGGTGCAGCGATGCGTGTAGGTTCGAGTCCTATCAGGCGTACGAGGGAGGCTTCTTGAATGGAGTCTCCTTTTTTTGTCTGGGATTTCTGCCTGTATGTGGGTGGCTCAAAAGGCTCTGCGGGCGGTCTCGATGAGGGTGTCGTAGCCTTGGGCGGCGTCTTGGCTGCTTTGCTGGCAGGGTATGGTGGGGGGAATGCCAAACTCTATGTGCTGCATCTTGGTGTCGTATTGAGGGCAGGCGCTGAAGCGTATTGTCCAGCCGTTGGGGAGCTCGCTGGTGAAGGGCATTCCTCCTCCTCCGCCTGTCTGGTCGCCGAGGGTGCGTATGTTGGGGAAGCATAGCATATTGCGTACGAAGGTGTTGGCTGCGCTGTAGCAGCGGCGGTTGGTGAGAATGATGACGGGCTTTTGCCAGCGTATGCCGGGGCTTGGGCTTATGTATTCGGGCATGGGGGTGGAGAAGTCGTTGCGTCCGGGGCCTCTCTTGTGTGAGATATAGCCTACGAGGGTCTTTTCTTCGGTGAAGTGTGAAGCCAGGGTCTCGACGTTGCTGAGCTGACCGCCTCCGTTGTTGCGTATGTCGATGATGAGTCCTTTGCAGAGACGCATATAGTTGAGGGCTTCGCTGATGTTGCCGCTGCCTATGGCGCTGCTGAAGCTGTTGTAGACGAGATAGCCTACGTTGTCGTCGAGGATACGGTACTTGATGCCTGAGGCTATGCGGTAGTCGTGCCCGAGATATTGCTGCTGGAGCTCGCTGCTGAAGTTGGTGGGATAGTCTTCCCAGTATGACCAGTTGCGCCCGAGGTCGGCTGCGCTGCTGAGGTTGACGTGGCCGTCTTGAAGCTCGGATAGCATGGAGGCGAGAACTTCGAAGAGTTGGGACGATGTCATGTCGTGGGCTATGCGTGGGTTGTGGCGTGCGCGTACTTCGTCCCAGTCTACTCCGAGCTGGCTCTGCTTGAGGTCGAGAAAGCAGTAGTGCTCGTCGATGGTGGTCCATAGGGCGTCGAAGTTGCCCTGAGGGGTGTTGTCGTACTGCTCGTTGGTGATGCATGAGGTGAGGGTGGTGAGGAGCAGGAGGAGCAGGAGGAGTGGCTGGGGTTTAGAGTATGCCATTTGTGCGGTATTGTTTCTTGACTTTTACGAAGTGCTTGACGAGGCCTATCATGAAGGTGTGTGACCAGTCGTGTGTCTTGATTGAGTTGGTGTGGCTCTGGGTTATGTCGCTGAGGTAGCCTGCGCGCAGGGTGGTGGCCTTGCCTATGGGGACGTCTACGGTGAGCTGATGCCAGATGCCTGGCGTGTTGCCTGGGTGTGTGAAGACTGCGTTGTTGTCGCGGCTGCCTTGTCCGATCTCGTAGTAGCTCTGCCCGAATTGTGGGGAGAACATCACGCCCATGATGGGCATGTTGATCTGATAGCGCAGGCTGAGACGCTGATGTCGTATGTGGAGGTGGTATATGGCCATGGCGCTGAGGGCGATGTCGACGCTGAAGCGTCCCTGGGCCGGGTTGTTGCCATTGCGGTCGTTGTAGAGTATGCCTGCGTGTGCTCCTGCCATGCCACCAGCCATGAGACGTAGGTTGCTGATGGGGGTCCAGTTGTAGTGCCATGCTGCTTTGTAGGAGAGTCGGCCCGAATAGTCGTGGGCTGTGCTGCTGGGATTGGTGGCGCTGGCGAATGTGGCTTGGACGAGCGTCTGGAACGACAGGCGGTGGTGGCAATGGCGGGTCATGCGTAGGGTCTCGCGTAGGAGGGTGGCGTGAATGCCTGTATAGTTGAGGGGCGAGAGGTATGTGTCGAGCAGGTTGGACGTGCCTGTGCCTACGGCCCAGCTGTGTGTGCGCAGGTCGTGCGTCGTGGCTTGGATATGGAGGCTGTCGGGCTCTTGTGCGTTGGCTCGTGGGGTTGCTGCACAGAGGAGTATGGCCGTGAGAGCGAGGGTGAGGAGGTGTGTCTTCATTCGAACAGGTGTAGTTGTCCGTTGAGCTCGTCTGCTACGTCTTGCTGGCTCTTGCCTGCATACGGGTCGAGGTCTTCGTGATTGTCGTTGTCGTTGTCTGTATCGTTGCCCTCTGGTGTGACAGGCTCGGGGGAGTGTGTGGGCTCAAGCTCGTCGACGCTCTCTACGTCGAAGGTGGTGATGCGCTTGCCTCGTGCCTTGAAGCTCTTGATGCCGATAAATTCGTCTGCTTCTATCACGATGGGTTCGCGTGAGGCGTCGTTGCCTCCCATGTTGACTTGTATGCGTGGGCACGGGGTGTCGGTGAGGAGCAGCAGATGGTTGTCGGGGTTCTCTCCGAGGTAGTTCTGATGGCGTGTGGTGGCTTCGAGGGGGAAGCGTTTGAGGTAGGCAAAGCCGTTTTGGTCGTGGTCGTGCAGGACTGCTGTCCAAACCTTTTGGCTGTCGTATTTTTCGATGCGTAGGATACGGTCTTCGTAATGGTTGTTGGCATCGAAGTTGGTGAGGTAGAAGTCGCCGTCGGGCAGTATGACGAGTATCTGGTCTTCGCTTTGGAACTCGCCGAGGTAGCGTCCTTGCTCGTCATAGTTGATACGGTTGATGTCTGGATCCCACCATACTTTGCGACCTCCAAGGGTGCTGCCTCCGTGGCTCTTGAGGCTGATGCGTGCTATCTCGTTTTTCGACAGGAGGTTGCCGAGCGAGGCGCGCCCCTTGATGGAGAGGAGCGAGAAGTCGTAGTCGAAGAAGACTTTCTTGATCTTGGCGTTTGGCTTGAGCACTACTTTGATGATTTCTGCTTCACCATTGGCATTGGCGGTAAAGTAGAGTATCTTGCTGCCTGGGGTGCCTTTGGTGACGTCGTACTCCTTGTCGCGGGTGAGACTCGTGACATTGAAGCGCTTGACGTAGTAGTTGCCGGCCTTGCCGTCGCGGTATACGGCGTTGTAGATGGTGCGGGCGTCGCTCTTCTTGAAGATGGCTATGTGGATAATCTCGGCTTTCTTCTTTTCTTTTTTCGAACGCTCCGTCTCACCGACGAAGAGCTTGTCTGCAACTTTGACTACCTTGTAGGTGCCGTCGCGATAGAAGATGATGACGTCGTCTATGTCGGAGCAGTTGCAGATATACTCGTCTTTCTTGAGGCTGGTGCCGATGAAGCCTTCTTCGCGGTTGATATAGAGCTTTTCGTTGGCTTCGACTACTGTGGCTGCCGAGATGGTGTCGAAGTTTTTTATCTCGGTGAGGCGCGGGTGGTCTTTGCCGTATTTCTCCTTGATGAAGCGGAACCAGTCGGCGGTGACCTCGACCATGTTGGAGAGCTCGCGCTCGATTTGGGCAAGTTCTTCGCGTATGCGTGCCATGTTTTCTTCGGCCTTGTCCTTGTTGAACTTGAGTATGCGCTGCATCTTGATTTCCATGAGCCGCAGGATATCGTCTTTGGTGACTTCGCGGATCATCTTGGGATACCACGGGGTGAGACGTTCGTCAATCCATGCGCAGGCTTCGTCCATGGTTTTGGCGTTCTCAAACTTCTTGTCCTTGTAGATGCGCTCCTCTATGAAAATCTGTTCGAGGCTCATGAAGTGGAGCTGTTCGAGGAGTTCGCCTTTGCGTATCTGGCGTTCCTGACGCAGTAGCGACATGGTGTTGTCGACCGAGCGGCGCAAAACGTCGCTGACGCTCAGAAACTGAGGCTTCCTCTCGTCTATGACGCAGCAGTTGGGCGAGATGCTCACCTCGCAGTCTGTACAGGCATAGAGGGCGTCGATGGTCTTGTCGCTGCTGGCGCCGGGGGTGAGGTGAATGAGTATCTCTACGTTGGCTGCGGTCATGTCTTCGACCTTGCGCACTTTGATTTTGCCCTTCTCTGACGCCTTGAGTATCGAGTCGATAAAAGTGGAGGGCTTGCTCGCCGTGCCTGTGGTCTTGCCAAAGGGTATTTCGGTGATGGCGAGGGTCTTGTTGTCGCGTTTCTCTATCTTGGCTCTCACACGCACGCTGCCTCCACGCGCTCCGTCGTTGTATCTGCTGACATCTATGCTTCCTCCTGTGGGGAAATCGGGATAGAGGTGAAACTCTTCGCCGTGCAGGTATTGTATGGCTGCGTCGCATATCTCGCTCACGTTGTGTGGCAGTATCTTGCAGCTCAGACCTACTGCGATGCCCTCTGCTCCCTGAGCCAGCAGGAGCGGGAACTTGACGGGCAGCGAGACGGGCTCCTTGTTGCGGCCGTCGTATGAGAGCTTCCACTCTGTGGTCTTGGGGTTGAAGACTACGTCGAGTGCGAATTTTGACAGGCGAGCCTCGATGTAACGTCCGGCAGCAGCATCGTCGCCCGTGAGAATATTGCCCCAGTTGCCCTGACAGTCAATGAGCAGGTCCTTCTGACCGAGCTGTACGAGAGCGTCCTTGATGCTCGCATCACCATGGGGGTGAAACTGCATGGTATGCCCCACGATATTGGCAACCTTGTTGTACCTGCCGTCGTCCATGCGTTTCATCGAGTGCAAGATGCGTCGCTGTACGGGTTTGAATCCATCGCCTATGTGAGGGACGGCACGCTCCAGTATGACGTATGAAGCGTAGTCCAGAAACCAGTTCTGGTACATCTGGTTGAGGTGGTGGGTGATACCTTCGCGGTAGTTTGTCTGGTCAGTCATCGGGGTAAAAAAGATGTTCTTATGCCCACAAATTTACTAATTTTTTCTGAAATATTCATATCTTTGCGGCATGAAAGGTCTGATGTGGAGCATTTTTCTGGTATTGTTCTGCTCGCTTTGCGGCATAGCCCAGAGTGGAAGCTGCCGTATTGCCACCTGGAATGTCGAGAACCTGTTTGATACTCTCCACGACGCCGGCAAGGAGGATTACGAATATCTGCCCTCTGCCGAGAGAGGTTGGGGCTCGTGGCGGTATTGGCACAAGCTGAGGGGAATCGGGCAGACGCTCGCAGCGATGGGGCTGCCCTCTATCGTGGCTTTGCAGGAGGTGGAGAACGATACCGTGCTGCGCGATCTGACGAAGCGTACACCGCTGTGGAAGGCGGGCTACAGGTATGTCATGACAGACAGCAGAGACTCACGAGGCGTAGATGTGGCCCTGCTCTACGACCCTCGAGAGTTTTCGCTCCTGTCGTACACGAGCGTGAGAGTGCCTTCGGAAGAGGCAGGACTTCGCCCTACGCGAGATATACTTGTGTGTAGCGGACGTGTGGGGGCGGAACGTCGTATCCATGTGGTTGTGGTACACCTGCCGAGCCGTCGTAACAACAATGCCTCGACGCGTAGGCTGAGAGAGATGGCTCTCAGCACTCTCAACGGGATAATAGATTCCTTAGGACATAGGGGGGTGGTAGTGCTCGGAGATTTCAATGCCGAGCCTCGCGATGCGGCGTTCGACGTAATCAAGGGCGTGAGGAGCATCCTGACCACCGACAGGAAGACGCTTCGTGGCGAGCGGGGCACTTACTGCTTTCGTGGCCTATGGGGCTATTTGGACAATATCCTGGTGAGCGAAGACTTGCTCCCCGTTGTACAGGGTGAGGCGAGGGAGTGCAGATATGAGTGGCTGATGCGCCAGGACGGCAAGATGCCGCGCCGTACCTATGGCGGCACCTTCTATATGGGCGGACTCAGCGACCATCTGCCCCTGATAGCAGATTTTGACTTTTAGCGTGAGTCGCTTTGTGTAAAGCCGAGGGTGAAGACTCTGATATGGGCATTAGGATACTTGTCGTGAATGGCACGGATACCATCTGTGAGAGTCGCCCCCGTAGTGAGGACATCATCGACGAGGAGTATGGTGCGATGGTCGAGCACGGGGCAACGGGCTGAGATGCCAAAGATGTGGTTAGTGTTTTTCTGACGCTCGTCGGCGCTGATATGAGTCAGAGTAGGATTGTTGCGGATACGCCTGAGTATGTGGGTGTTGACAGGAATCCCCGTGACATCGCTGACGCCTCGTGCTATCCATTCGGACTGATTGTAGCCGCGGCTGAGACGGCGTCGCCAATGCAAGGGTATCGGCACGATATAGTCCACCCCATCGGCGAGCCCCCTGTCCTGCCAGTACGGAAAGAGATGACGCGTGATGTGGCGTGCCAGCTGGGGATAGTGTCCATACTTGAAGTGAATGAAAACGGAGAAGTGGGGTAGGCTATGGCCGTAGACGAGGGCACTACCAGCCCTCTCTACATCGTTGAGCCCCCAAAGCGTACGAATCGCAGGATTGTCGTCAGTACTGTCCCAGCGGATAGGGCGCAGGTCGACGAGGCAGATGTTGCACAGATGAAGTTCTTCAGACGTGAGCTCGCGGTCGCATATCGCACAGCGACGGGGCAGAACGAGGTCAAGAAATGTATTGAAGAAACTCATCAGGCTTATCGTTGAGAATGAGTTCGTCAGGGAAGTGAGTCTCCTCTATGAGCTCCCAAAGATAGCGGTAGTCAGCTATGGAGTATGAGATATGGGCATCGCTGCCGAGAATGACCGGTATGCCTTGCTGACGGCAGAGACGCAGAATCTCAATGTTGTTCGCACGCGCCTGAAGCTTGCCGCGCGAGGGTATGAGGCTGCTGTTGTTGATCTCGAGCAGAGTACGCGTCTCTCCAGCAACTTGGACTATCGGGGCGAAGTCGAGCTCGGCAGTACCGTCGCCAGGGTGGCTGATGATCTGAGTCCACGGATTGCGTATGGCTTGAATCATGCCGTGGGTGTTCTCCTCGCGCGTACCTCCTTTCCAACACAGGACATGTATGCCGGCTATCCTCAGATCGAGCAGCTTGTAGTAATTCTCGTCGAGATCAAGATGACCCTCGGTGTCGAGTATGTTGAGCTCTGCACCGAGCATCAGCCGCACACCCTCAAGCTGTCGGGGCACGACGTGAATGTTGCGGAAATATATAGGGTCGCACGTCCCCGGTATGCCCGGGGCATGCTCCGTGATGCCAAGTATGTCCAGCCCCAAGTGGGCAGCCTGGTGTACCATCTCCTGCAGGGTGCTGAAAGCATGTCCGCTCACGATGGTATGCGTGTGGACATCGAGTCGTGGTCTAATCATGCTTCAGCCTTGGGCGTAGGCATATCCTGAGAGTCGGCCGACTCAGCGTTAGGCTGAGCCACCTGACGCTTGATATGTAGGTCGTTGCGAATGAAGTCAGCAGGATTCATGAGAGGGAGCAAGGCGCGGGGGAAGCCTGCATCATCGCATCGGGCAGAGAGAATGCCTCGTGTTGCCCCGATGGTGACATCGGCTATGTGGTGGACGAGCCCCAGAGGCAAAATCCAGCCGTCCTCATTGAGATTGTAGAGGGCAGACCAGCTCTCGCGCGAGAACTCATAGACGCTCTCCACGCTGACGATCATCTGCGTGATGTCGTTCTTCTTGAACTCCACGTTAAGCAAGCAGCGCACGATGCGCTTCTCCGTGTCGGAATTGAAATTAATCTGGTTTCCAATCTGCATTTCGCCCTCGGGCCACTCGTTGCAAAGAGTGACAAACTGTACCTGACGGACATCAACGAGTTTGAACTGTATCTGAACCTGTTTCTGTTTTTGCTGTGCCATATTCTGGATTTTGTATTGAAAGATATTCTGTTAGTTCTTCGAGTATGATAAACGGGACATTGAAACTCACAGACTTCGAACGATTGTAGTAGTCCTCTACAGCCTGACAAATCTCCTTCGGCAGAGAGCGAGGTATCACGATGGCGTCCGTGTCGTCGTCGATGGTGACATTGGCATAACCGCCGCGATTGCCTATCTCTTGGTAGAGGGAAGGCACGCAGTCGAAGATGCTTTCGTGCAGGAAAATTTCCTTGCCGTAGAGAGGAGCTGGGGCAGAGCGCAAGTCGACAGGGCTTGCAGCACGCTGAGTCTTGAGGTTGGCAATCTCAGGCATCTGCCACCACACGGTCTCTGCGCTGACGTGCAAGTTCTTGACAATTTGCTCGGGGATATGATACGAAGCGTAGTCTCCGTCCTTTATCCGCTGTATGTCGACAATAGTGAGCAGCTGGATATTGTAGCCATCGTGGCGGTAGAGCTTGGCATAATTGATGGTCTCGGCTGGAGCATTCTCGCCCACGACGATGGCGTGCGTAGTACGCGAAGGCCTGTCGTATCTGACCTTTGACGCTCCGAGCTTGAGCAAGGTACTGCGCATGGCCTGACGCCCCTGTGGAAAGTCGCCAGCAAGCACCACCTCGCGCCCGATGATAGGGCACTCAGGCGTTTGTTCCAAGTCAAAGTCAGAAAAAAGATCAAGCTGTTCTACCATACTGATTGCAAAGTTACGAATAAGCGAGC
>CALZJL010000009.1 GCA_945787625.1 uncultured Prevotellaceae bacterium | reverse complement strand
CCCAATACAGGAATCTTGTCAAGCTGATTAACGCCGAGATTGTAAATATTGACAAGAATGGCGGCAAGATTCCTTTGGAGCACAATGCTTATTATACTGTGAAGAACTATTCTCGCAGTCACTACCTGTCTACAAGCACAGGTGCCGCAGAATCTGCTGCATCTGCAAACTGTCGCTGGGTGATGGTACCAGTGAAGAACGCTGATGGCGAAGATACTGGCTCATACTATATGCAGAACAGCTCGACCAAGAAGTATATTAGCAATGTAGGAGACAACGGCAAATTTGCAGTCTCAGCGGTATCTCAAGCTGACGCTCTCAAATTTACCATCAGGGAGTACAACGATGAGGGTGCATTCGGATTCGGATTCCAAAACGAGAAAGACAAGACCAAGTATATCAACGAGACTCCGACATGGAATGGAATCATCTCATGGGATTTCGATGGCGGCTCTGCATGGTATATCGAGCGTTATGACTATATCACTCCTGACGTAGACCTTGAGAAGCTCAACAACCTGATTCTCGCTTCTGAGACTCTGCGCGATGAGGTGTCTGAAGAAATTGAGACTCTGACCAAATTTGACCTTCAGGTGACCGACGAGGCTGCTGCCTACTACCTGTCAAGCACCGTGGCTGCCAGTGGCTCTAATACACTCGACAAGGCTATTGATGGTTCTAATTCTTCACTGAAGGAGTTCAGAAGCTTGGCTCCAGAAGAGGGTGTCATACCTGCCTTCATCGTAGACCTTGGCTCTGCTTCTGCTAACCGCCAGAAGTCAATGCGTCTGACCTTGACAGTTTCGTCTTACAACAAGCCTGGTACTGTCACCGTATATGGCAGCAACACTACCTCAGCCAACAAGACCTGGACGAAGGTGGCTACTTATACTGGTCTGTATCCTACCTCCACTTCTAAGGTAGAAGACCTTGATATCAGTTCGTCTACAGCATACCGTTTCTGGAAGTTCGAGTACACCGACATCAAGAACGAAGAGAGTGGCAAGGCTGGCGTCATACGTATAGCCGAGTTTGAGTTGAGCAAGCTTGAGGTATCGTTTGATATTCGCGATGAGTATAAGAACATCTATTTCGAGACTTCTTATGGCTCACAGAAGAACGCTGAGACTCTGGTCAGCAACTGCAAGACAAGAGAGCAGGCTGCCACACTTGCAGCCTTCGGCGAGCCTTCTATACTCAACTGGATCACTCCGTACAAGAACCTTCTGACTGCCTACGAGGAGCTCAAGACCGCGGTGGATAATGCTACGGGCATCACAAGCATCGCTGCTGATGGCAATGGCGAGGCTTACGACCTCAATGGCGAGGCATTCGACTTGGCAGGACGCAGGGTCGGCAAGCTCGACAAGGGTGGCATATATATCGTCGGCGGCAAGAAGCTGATTAAGTAAAATGCAAAAAGCTCTGACATAGTAGCGGAAATTCGAGATATTTTTTATATCTTTACGGGCGAAAACCTATCTTTCTAAATGAAAAACAAGAAAGTTTCGCACAAAACGCCCGTCGCTACAACTCCTGATAAGAATGGGAAGACGGGTCTCCGCCTTCCCATTCTGCCTGTTTTGCCTCTGCTGTTTGTCTGTACGGTGGTGTGGGCAGGGTGGTACTATGGAGATGTGCTGCGCATGGCTCGCGAACGCAGTTTCTGGGTGATGAGCACTGAGCAGATGGACTTCCTGCTCGGTCAGGAATATGGGGGGCTGTGGTACCTGGGGCGTCTCGTGCTGACGACGTTCCGCTACCCTTGGTTCGGTGCTGTGATTCTCGCGCTGATTGTCACGGTGGGCACGTGGTGTGTGGGCTATGCTATGAGGCTTACGGCGAGGTGGCGCTTCGTGCAGTATGTGCCTGCCGGAGGGTTCTTCGGCTGGATGGCATACGAGGGCATCAATCTCTTTTACGAGAACGAGACGGGAATGATATTTGGCATTCCGCTGTGTGCGGTGATGGTGTTGCTGATATGGTCGGTGCTGATAGCGAGTTTCTCTCGCAAGAAGGCTCCTGCGTTGGTCTCTATCCCTCGCGATGAGACTGTGATGCAAAACTGGCTGCAGGTGGCTATGCTCGTGGTGATATTCGGCGGGCAGGCTCTGTTTGTACACTATGCCCGTCCGTACACCAGGGTGATTGCTGCGCAAGATGTGTGTATGCTCAATCAGGACTGGCAGGGGATTATCGAGGTGACGCGCAGGAATGCGGAGCTCTCTCACCGCCCTATTGCTGCGAAGTATGCCATAGCTTTGGTCGAGACTGAGCAGATATGTGACCGTATGTATGACATACGTTTGGACTACGACTCGCTGTATCTGCACAATTCGCAGGGCGAACACGCTATGTCGCTCAACTTGTATCAGGAGGATTGCGACTATTATGCGGGGTTCGTGCAGACGTGTATACATCATGCTATGGAGCGTATGACGATGATTGGCCCGAATATACATTCGCTTGAGCTACTGACGAAGTGTGCGCTGCTCAGGGGCGAATGGGAGGTGGCTGAGAAGTATCTGAGGGTGCTGGACGATGTGCCTTTTGAGGGTGGATTCGTCGATAAGTATGCTCTGTATGTGGGCGACTCGACGAGAATCGAGGCTGACCCGGAGTTTGCCATGATTCGCAAGCTCGAACCGATTCACGATTCGTTTGAGAACAACTATCAGCAGCCTACGTTTATGGGCTACAACCTGAGTCTCGTGGAGGGGCGTAGCCAGAATGCGCTCTTCAACTCGCTTGCGTGCTGTATCTACACCAAGGTGATGCCTTCGTTTATCATTCGTACGGAGCCGCTGCAGGGCAAGACTCCGCCTGAGAATGTGGCTGACGCTCTGTGTCTGATGACGACCAAGGATCCGGGTATCTTGCAGAGGTTTGCCAATCTGGACTACCGTATGTCGCGTCTGCAGAAGGAGGTGGGGGTCATGCGTCCGTATATGAACGACCGCGAGGGTAATGCGCGTATGCTGTTTGAGAGGTTTAAGGGTTACTATCCTTACTACTATTTCTTCGGCAACCTCAAGGCGACGAAGAAGAGCGACACGAAGGCAAGCAGTAGTGCTGGTGTGAACTAATTTCTTTCTGATGTCTGATGGCTAAGATTGCTCTATATCTGATATTTCCACTCTTGATGCTCGCTTCGTGCACCAAGGTGTATGAGGTTCCTACGGAATATACTGAGGTGCCTGAGCAGGCTCCTGTATATCCTGACTACAGGGATTTGTTCGTGCCTGCCAACATCGCTCCGCTCAACTTTATGGTCAAGGGGGCTGATGGTCTGGTGGTGGTATTTGAGGGTGAGGCTGGTGAGCCTCTGTGTACGGGGGGCTCTGACCGTATTGACGTAGACAGCGCGGAGTGGCGCAGTCTGCTGAGTGCGAATGTGGGGAGGCAGATCAGGGTGACGACGTATGCCCGTTTCTCCAAGGGTGGCTCTCCTACCCTACCCTCTGGGGGGTGGATTAGGTATGCTGCGCATACGCTCTCGGTGGCGGAGCCTATTGATGCGTATCTGTCTTACCGTCTCATCGAGCCTGGCTACGAGTTGTACCGCCAGTTGGGCTTGTATCAGCGCAATCTGGAGAATTTCGTGCAGACTACTATCTATGAGAACAACCGCCAGTATGAGGGTGACAACAATCATTGTGTCAACTGCCATAACTATCAGAACTATGATACGGAGAATATGCTCTTTCACGTGCGTGCCAACCATGGGGGGACTGTCGTGATTGAGGGCGACAGGGCTCGCAAGGTGCAGATCAAGAATCCTGATATACTGGCTGCTGGTGTATATCCGTCGTGGCACCCCAAGAAGCGTATCGTGGCTTTCTCTACCAACAAGACGGGGCAGGTGTTTCACCTCTATCACAAGGAGAAGATTGAGGTCATCGACGAGGCGAGCGACTTGCTGCTCTACGATGTGGACAGGAACGAGGTGCAAAACATAATTACGGGCAAGGATCTGGAGACTTTCCCTTGCTGGAGTCCTGATGGCGACAGGCTTTTCTATTGCTGCGCTCGCTTTGCGCCTTTGTATGATACGCCTGACTCGCTTGCTTCAAAACTGATTTCGGACAATTATGACAGTATCTTCTACGATCTGAAGTGTGTCGAATATGACCAGAAGACTGGCAGATTTGGCAAGCCTGAGATGGTGGTGGAGGCTTCGGCTGACCATAGGAGCATCTCGGTGCCTCGGGTGAGCCCTGATGGTCGCTACGTGCTTTTTACTTTGGGTGATTACGGTCAGTTCCACATCTGGCACAAGAGTAGTGACCTTTGGGTCAAGGACCTGCAGAGGGATAGCGTATACGCGCTGAGCGAGGCTAACAGCGATGATGTTGACTCGTATCATACGTGGTCGAGCAACGGGCGTTGGATTGTGTTTTCATCGCGCCGCATGGATGGCAATTATACTCGTCCGTTTATCGCTTATTTCGACAGGGAGGGGCGTGCTCACAAGGCTTTCTGCCTGCCTCAGCGCGACCCGGAGCATAATGTCTTGCAGTTGCGCAGCTACAATGTGCCTGAACTGACGAGGAATGCTGTCAGGGTCGATGCTTCGACTCTGCGCGAGTGTATATACGGGACTCCTGGGGATACGGCTAAGTTTACGGGGAGTATAAAGCGGCTGGTGGACGGGAGTAGCGGTGCGAGCCCACAGGTGGGGCGATGAGGGGGTGAGATCGATGAGATAAGGTAATTCACATTTTATATACTAACCATTAAAATCATTTTTGCTATGAGAGTAATTATTGAGCCTGATTATGCTGAGCTGAGCCGTTGGGCTGCTGAGTATGTTGCTGCGAAGATTAATGCTGCCAATCCTACACCTGAGAAGCCTTTCAAGTTGGGCTGCCCTACGGGTGGTTCGCCTCTGGGTCTGTACAGGAACTTGATTGATATGTATAAGGCTGGTAAGGTGAGCTTTGAGAATGTGGTGACTTTCAATATGGACGAGTATGTGGGGCTGCCTGAGGAGCACCCTGAGAGCTATCACAGCTTCATGTGGAACAATTTCTTCAGCCATATCAATATCAAGAAGGAGAATGTGCATATCCTCAATGGCAATGCTGCTGACCTTGAGGCTGAGTGTGCTGCTTATGAGGCTGCTATCGAGGCTGCCGGTGGTATTGACTTGTTTATGGGCGGTATCGGTCCTGATGGTCATCTGGCGTTCAACGAGCCTTTCTCTTCGCTGACGAGCCGCACTCGTATCAAGTCTCTGACTACGGACACTATCATCGCTAACAGCCGTTTCTTTGACAATGATGTCAACAAGGTGCCTAAGACTGCGCTGACTGTGGGTATCGGTACTGTGATGGACGCTAAGGAGGTGCTTATCGTCTGCAATGGTCACAACAAGGCTCGTGCTTTGCAGCACGCTATCGAGGCTGGCGTGAGTCAGGAGTGGACTATCTCTGCTCTGCAGATGCACCCTCATGCTATCATCGTGTGTGACGAGGCTGCTACTGACGAACTGAAGCATGGTACTTACAAGTACTTCAAGGATATCGAGAAGGACAATCTCTAACGTCTGTGCTTTTTGATTGCTGATATTTTGCCCGGGGCTTCTGCCTCGGGCTTTTGTGTTCAGGGGACGGTGGGGTCTTGGACTTTCGTGCCGCAGAAGGGGCAGTAGTGTGCGTCGTGGGGAATGGGACTGCCACATTCGCTGCATTCGGGGTGTGGTGGCTCTTTGGTTTCTTCGCTGACTTTGTCGCTGATGAACTGTGCGCTGACGATGCCTGTGGGGACTGCCATGATGGTGTAGCCGAGGAGCATGACAAGTGCGCTGAGGATACGTCCGGCGTGGGTTATGGGGGCTATGTCGCCATATCCTACGGTGGTCATGGTGACTACTGCCCAGTAGATGCTGGTGGGAATGTCGGTGAATGGTGTGTCGGGTATATTGCCTTCGACCATGTACATGAGGGTACCTAAGGATATGACCATGATGAGGACGAAGAGGAAGAAGACGAGTATCTTGGGGAAGCTGAGCCTGAGCGACTGTAGGAGACGGTCTCCTTCTTGAAGAAAGGAGAAGAGCTTGAAGACGCGGAAGACGCGTATGAGCCGGAATGTGCGGAGTACCATCAGGTAGCGGCTGGCGGATACGAACAGGCCTAAATATAGTGGTACGGTGCTGAGGAGGTCGATGATGCCGAAGAAGCTCAGTATGTACTCCTTGGGCTTGGGCGAGCAGTATATGCGTGCGATGTATTCGAAGGTAAAGAATATGGTGAATATGTATTCCCATACTATGAGGGTGGTCCTCAGCCACCCTTGGACATGGGGCATGCTTTCTATGATGACGAGTATGATGCTGAGCAGTATCGCCCATAGCAGTACTACGTCGAAGGCTTTGCCCATGGGGGTGTCGCTGCGGAAAATTATGGTGTAAAGCTGTCGCTTGAGCTCCTTGTTTTTTATGGTGTTACGTAGCTTTAAGAATGTCATCTTTCCTAAAAATTGATATTCCCCCAACCTGTCTCGGTCAGGGGAATATTTTTTGTGTTTATTGATTTTTTTGTGTCTGTGTGCCTTGTCAGAAGAGTGTGTTCTCAATGACTTTGCCCATCTGCCATACCATGCGTACGTTGAGGTCGTGGTCGAGGATAAGGATATCGGCGTCCTTGCCACGGGAGAGTGAGCCTTTGCGGTCGTAGCAGCCCATGATGTGGGCTGGGGTCTCGCTGACCATGCGGCATGCGTCTTCCAATGGTATGAAGGCTTGCTGTACGGCGGTGCGTATCAGGCGGTCCATGGTGGCGATTGAGCCTGCCAGGGCTGAGCGGTCTGAGAGCTTGCATACACCGTCTTCGATGATTACGCGCGGGTCGAAGGCTTCGGCATCGTCGCCTGCGGCGGCTACGGCAAGGGCGTCGGTGATGAGGGCCATGCGCTCTACGCCTTTGATCTTGTAGCACATGCGCATGATGGTGGGTGGTACGTGTATGCCGTCGGCTACGACTTCGACGGTCATGTCGTCCATGAGGTAGACGCTCTCGACTGTGCCTTCGTACTTGTACTCTTGCTTGTTGTGGAAGCCGGGCATGGCGTTGTAGAAGTGGGTGACGTGGGTGTAGCCTGCTTCGTATGCTGCCTTGACGTCGTTGTACTCGGCGTTGGTGTGGGCAATGGAGGGCAGTACGCCTTTCTCTGCACAGTACTTACCGAACTGTATGCCACCGGGCATCTCGGGGGCTGCGTCCCAACGTGCCAGACAGGGGCTGTTTTCTACGATGGGTATGTATTCGTTGGGGTCGGGGTTCTTGATGAGTTCGGGCATCTGTGCGCCGGCTTTCTTGGGATTGAGGTAATGGCCTTCGAGGTGGAGTCCGAGTATGGGACTGTCTTTCTCGGCCATGAGTTTGTTGCAGGTCTCGACGGCTTTCTCTATCATGGGTACTGTCGATGATGAGAGCGTGGGATAGATTGATGTGGTGCCGTGCTTGGCGTGGGCTGCTACGGCTACGCGGAAGGCTTCTTCGTCGCCTTCTTGGAAGTCGCGGCCGCCGCCGCCGTGTACGTGCATCTCGATGCCGCCGGGCACTACGTACATGCCTTTTGCGTCGATTACTTCTGCGCCTATTATGGCAAGGTCGCAGTTGGTGACCTCAAGTATTTTGTTGTCGCGTATGATGACGCTGCCGTCTTTCAACCACCCTTGGGGGGTGAGTATGCGACCGTTGATGATTTGTTTTAACATAGTCTGTTTCTCTAAAATTTTGTTTATTTATTGACCATGGAATATACTACGTCCATGATGTCTTTGCCGAGCTGGTCGGCTGCTTCCATCGTTGAGGCTTCGCTGTATACTCGTATGATTGGCTCGGTGTTGGACTTGCGCAGGTGTACCCACTTGTCGGGGAAGTCTATCTTGACGCCGTCGATGTCGTTGACTTCCTGGTCTTTGTAGAGCTCCTTGACCTTGACGAGAATGGCGTCGACATCGGTGTCGGGGGTGAGGTCGATGCGGTTCTTGGCTATCTGGTATGGGGGGTATGTGGCACGCAACTGGCTCGTGGTCATGCCTTTCTTGGCGAGATAGGTCAGAATGAGGGCGATGCCTACCAGTGCGTCACGTCCGCTGTGGGCTGCGGGATAGATGACTCCGCCGTTGCCTTCGCCGCCGATTACGGCGTTTGTCTCGCGCATCTTGGTGACGACGTTGACTTCGCCTACGGCTGCGGCATTGTACTTGCAGCCTGGGTACTTGTTGGTTACGTCGCGGAGGGCGCGTGTGGAGGAGAGGTTGCTGACGGTATTGCCGGGGGTGTGCTGGAGGATATAGTCTGCTACGGTGACGAGGGTGTATTCTTCTCCATACATGGTGCCGTCTTCACAGAAGAGGGCTAAGCGGTCTACGTCGGGGTCGACAACGAAGGCTATGTCGTGACCGCCTTGCTGCATGAGGGCTTTGATGTCGCCGAGGTTCTTCTCAAGGGGTTCGGGATTGTGCTGGAAGTCGCCTGTGGGCTCGGTAAACATGCCTGTGTATTCTACGCCTAACTGTTCGAACAGCTTGGGCAGAATGACTCCGCCTACTGAGTTGACGGCGTCGAAGGCTACCTTGAACTTGCGTGCCTTGACGGCTTCGACGTCGACGAGGTCGAGTCCGAGTACCATGTCGATGTGCTTCTGGTCGTAGCTGTCGTCCTCGCGATACTTGCCGAGATGGTCTACGTCGGCGTACTCAAAGTCTTCGGCCTCGGCTATGCGGAGCACTTCTTCGCCTTGCTCTTTGTTGAAGAACTCGCCTTTCTCGTTGAGGAGCTTGAGGGCGTTCCACATGCGTGGGTTGTGGGAGGCGGTGAGGATAATGCCGCCGTCGGCGCCTTCCATGGTGACGGCTACTTCGGTGGTGGGGGTGGAGGCAAGGCCGATGTTGACGACGTCGAAGCCCATGCCCATGAGTGTGCCGCATACGACGTTCTTAACCATCTCGCCTGAGATGCGGGCGTCGCGTCCTACGACTATCTTGTTGCTGCCTACAGGGGAGGTCTTGCGGATTACTGTAGCGTACGCGCTTACAAACTTTACGATGTCGAGGGGATTGAGGGTGTCGCCTGCCTTTCCGCCGATGGTGCCGCGGATGCCGGAAATTGATTTGATTAGTGTCATAATTAGATAATGTTTGTTTGGTTTATTCTATTTTTTTCACTACAAATATACAAAAAATTATAACATGTTGTCGCTGGGTATGGGTATTTAATGTCGTTTTTTTGCTAAAGATTTGTGATTATGGCATAATTTGTATAACTTTACACGCGTTTAGATGAAAACAACAATACTACCATGAAGGTTATTGACCTTATAAACGATAAAGAGAGCTGTCCGTTCTCGTTTGAGGTGTTGCCTCCTATCAAGGGTAACGGCACGGGGGCTTTGTTTCACACGATTGACAGACTGAAGGAGTTTCAGCCCCGTTACATCAATATTACTACTCATCGTAGTGAGTTTGTGTATAATGAGCTCGGCAATGGTCTGGTGCAGCGGCATAGGGTGAGACGCAGACCTGGCACTATTGCTATTTCGGCTGCTATTGTGCAGCGGTATAATATCCCTGTGGTGCCGCATATCGTTTGTAGCGGTCATACGAGGGAGGACTTGGAGTATATGCTGCTGGATCTGCAGTTTTTGGGTATCAGCGATTTGCTTGTGTTGCGCGGCGACAAGGCTAAGGAGGACTCTATATTCCGCCCTACTGGCGATGGTCCGCGCTATGCTACGGAGCTGATAGAGCAGATTAATGCTTTCAACGACGGCTCGTTCTATGACGGCAGTGTGATAAAATGCCCTGGGGAGAGGTTTCACTTCGGGGTGGCGTGCTACCCTGAGAAGCATGAGGAGGCGCCCAATATGGAGAGTGACCTCGCTGTGCTGAAGAAGAAGGTGGAGATGGGTGCGGAGTATGCTGTGACGCAGTTGTTCTTCGACAATGAGAAGTATTTCAAGTTTGTGGAGAGGGCTCGCAAGGAGGGAATAACGATTCCTATAGTGCCGGGAATTAAGCCTTTGGCAAAGCTGAGCCAGCTGGCTGTGGTGCCTAAGATTTTCCACTGTGACTTGCCTGAGCCTCTGTATCGGGAGGCTGTCAAGTGTAAGACGGACGAGGAGGTGCGCCGGGTGGGGGTAGAATGGGCTACGGCGCAGTGTAGGGAACTGCTCGATGGGGGTGCTCCAAACTTGCATTTCTATACGGTGAGTGCTGTGGATAGCATCTGTGAGATAGCTGGAAATATCTATTGAGGAGATGGGATTTGATGAGGTTATTGGTCAGGAGGTCGTCAAGGAGAGGCTGACGCGAATGGTCGCGGACAACCGTATCCCTCATGCTATCATGCTGTGCGGACCTCAGGGGTGTGGCAAGCTGCCGCTGGCTCTGGCGTTTGCGTCTATGCTGGTATGTAAGGACGCTAATGACGAGGCTATGGTGAGGGCTTGGGCTCATCCTGACTTGATATTCTCATTTCCGATTTTCAAGAGAAAGAGCAGTGACCGGCCTGTCTCGGACGATTTCATTGAGGAATGGCGTATGCAGCTCAATAGTTCGGTGTATTTCGACATTGAGGACTGGCTCGCTGTGATCAAGGCTGAGAACCAACAGATTGTGCACTATGTCTACGAGAGTGACTGCTTGCAGCAGAAGCTTCAGCTCAAACCGAGCTGTGGTGGCAGGCGTGCTGTGGTGATATGGCTGCCTGAGCGTATGAATACGGAGGCTGCCAACAAACTGCTCAAACTGATCGAGGAGCCTCCGATGAGGACTTACTTGATTTTTGTCAGTCAGGATAGTGAGAATGTCTTGGGCACCATACAGAGCCGGACGCAGAAGATTTTCGTGCCGCCGCTGCCTGAGGCTGACATTGCTGGGGCTCTCTCTATGCGGCTGGGGGCGGACAGTGATGTGGCAAAGGTGATGGCTCACGTCGCGCAGGGTAACTATACGATGGCTGCCAAACGGCTTGCCGGGGGCAATGAGGAGGCGGCTTTCTTTGACTTGTTTGTCAGGCTGATGAGGTTGAGCTATATGCGCAGGATTAAGGATATGCGCGAGTGGAGCGAGTCGGTGAGTGAGATGGGGCGCGAACGTCAGAAACGCTTCTTGGCATACTGTCAGAGGTTGCTGCGGGAGAACTTTGTATATAACTTCAAAAGTGCTGAAATGAACTTTATGACTACGGCTGAAAGTGAGTTTAGCGTAAATTTTGCTCGCTTTGTCAATGAGCGTAACGTGATTCCTATCATGGAGGAGCTCAGCCTTTGTCAGAGCGATATCGAACATAATGTTAATCCTCGCATGGTCTTCTTTGACTTCGCACTCAAGATGATTGTGCTTTTGATACAATAACAACATACTTAATTATGAGCAACGAATATATATGTGGTGGTGGCCGCGGTATATGCAAGAAGGGTTGGCACACTAATCACTACACCCAACTCAATGTGTGTGACTATATGGCTGATGTGCCTAACAATACTGCTTCGACGGATCTCGTGGAGGTGCAGTTCAAGAATACGAGAAAGGGGTATTTTCACAATTCGAACAACCTGGACTTGCAGAAGGGTGACATAGTAGCGGTCGAGGGTAATCCCGGACACGATATTGGCACGGTGACGATGACGGGGGCTCTGGTGGCTCTGCAGGTGAAGAAGGCCAACTTGAAAAGCGAGGACGATATCAAGCGGATATATCGGCTGGCTAAGGATGTGGATCTGGAGAAGTATGAGCAGGCTAAGGCTCGGGAACATCTGACTATGATAGAGTCGAGACAGATAGCTAAGGGGCTCGGACTGGAGATGAAGATTGGCGATGTGGAGTATCAGGGTGATGGCAACAAGGCTATCTTCTATTACATCGCTGATGGTCGTGTGGATTTTCGCGAACTGATAAAGGTGCTGGCTGATGTGTTTCATGTGAGAATAGAGATGAAGCAGATTGGGGCTCGCCAGGAGGCGGGGCGAATTGGGGGGTTCGGTCCGTGCGGGAGGGAACTGTGTTGCTCTACTTGGATTAAGAACTTCACCAGTGTGGGTACTGTGGCTGCTCGTTTTCAGGATCTGTCGCTCAATCCTCAGAAACTGGCAGGACAGTGTGCGAAACTCAAATGCTGCATCAACTATGAGGTCGACCAGTATATCGAGGCTTCGCGGAAAATCCCTAACCGTGATGTCGTTCTGACGACGCAGGAGGGCGAGTGGTTCTTTTTTAAGGCTGATATTCTCTCTGGTATGGTGTCGTACTCGTCTGACAAGCATCTTGCTGCCAATATCACTACTGTCACGGCTGAGCGTGCTATGGAGATTATCAATGCCAACAACAGGGGGGAGAATCCTGTAAGCCTTGCAAATCAGGGACACGGTCAAAATACTGTGGCAACACACGTGGATCTGGCTACTCAGGAGGATCTTTCGCGCTTCGACTCGCAGCTGAGGGGCAAGAAGAAAAAGAAGAAGAACTCCCGTCAGGGGAATGACCGACAGCACAGAGATGATAATGGCAAGAACTTGGCTGAGAGCGATAGCGGTGTCGCTCTGGACGATGCTACTGTGTAATTGTATCGATGATACTGTCTCTCTACAGTACAGACGGCTCGGGCTGGAGGGATGGGAGAGGTCTGACACTCTCGTATTTGACTTGCCTGAGGTGAAGGAGGGGGGGGAGTATCTGCCGAGTGTGCTGATACGTACGGGCAATCTCTTTCCTTACTCCAAACTATGGCTTTGCTATGAGTTGGAGCTCGAATGTCCAAAACTGGTGCTCAGGGATACGATGTGCGTCGAGTTTGCCTCACAAGATGTGGGTATTGTGACTAATGGGCTGATCGTGCGTAAGTACGGCCAAAGCTCAAGGCCTGTCTGTCTGACTGCCGGACAGCGTGGGAGGGTCAGGATATATCACTTGATGATGCAGGAGGTGATGCCTGGCATTATGGAGGTGGGGACGGAGATAAGGAGAGGGCATTGAGTGGGAGTGGGGTTAATGGGCTATGCGGTTGCGGCTTGCGTCTATTCTGAGGAAGATGAACAGGAGTATGGTGAATCCCCATAGGGAGGAACCGCCGTAGCTGAAGAATGGTAGGGGTATGCCTATGACTGGGGTGAGCCCCAATACCATGCCGACGTTGATGAAGACGTGGAAGAGGTATATGCTGAGCACGCTGTATCCGTAGATGCGTCCGTAGGTGTATGGTTGGCGTTCTGCGAGATGTAGCAGTCTGAGTATGAGTACGAGAAACATGACCAGAACTATGGTACACCCTACGAAGCCTTCTTCCTCGCCTACGGTACAGAAGATGAAGTCGGTGTCTTGCTCCGGGACGTATTTTAGTTTGGTCTGAGTTCCGTTGAGGAAACCTTTGCCTGTCAGTCCTCCGCTACCGATGGCTATCTTGGCTTGTATGACGTTGTAGCCTGCTCCTTTGGGGTCGTCTTCGAGACCGAGAAGGACTCGTACGCGGGTCTGCTGGTGTGGCTGCATGACTTCGTCGAGGACATAGTCTACTGAATAGAAGAAGCCGGTACTCCCGATGGCGAAGAGGGCTATGAGGGCGTAGTGCATGAGATTCTCTCGCAAGGCGAGATAGATGAGGTAGCATATCATGACGAGCAGGACGACCCATTCTATCCAACAGGCATTGAACGGGAAGATGTATTTGGCAAAGAGTACTGCTAATACGTATGACATGGTGCCGTAGCCTATAACCTTGACGAAGGGTAGTCGCAATGGTGTGTATACCCACATCATCATGGCTGAGAAGATGTGGATAAACGCCAGGACGAGAAATTCTCCAAGGCTGGTCTGGGCAATCTCCCATAGGGGTATGTCTGCGTAGCGTATGCCTACTACAAAATACAGGACTGCGGCTGCTCCGGTGAAAAGCAGACTGCCGGCCATGCCTTCGCGGTAGAACATGAGGAAGAATGCGAGGTAGACCAGTGCGGATCCTGTCTCTTTCTGCATGACGATCAATGCCATGGGGAGTAGGACGACAAGGCTGGAGATGGCGAGGTCTTTCCATCTTGAGAGATTGAGGCTGAACTGGCTGATGACCTTGGCGATGCACAGGGCTGTGGCAAACTTGGCAAACTCTGCGGGCTGAATGCTGAAACTGCCAATCTTGATCCACGAAAGACTGCCTTTGATGTCGTGTGCGAGAAAGGGGGTGACGGCAAGCAGTATCACAAACCCTATATATATAATGTAGGAGAAACTTTCTACTATCCTGTCGTCGATGCATACTATCAGTGCACCGAGGAGCAGTGAGGATAGTATCCATACTATCTGCATGCCGCTGCGGGCATGAAAATCAAACAGGGGAGTGCCCTGGTCAAAATCGTAGCTGGCTCCGCATACGCTCATCCACCCCATGACCATGAGGCAGACAAAGATGAAGATGGTAAACCAGTCAAGGTTGCGCCATACGCTGTTGCTATTGTTTTTGGCTGCTGCTGACGACATATTCTGTTGGGGTTATCAAATGACGTTGTTCAAATGCTTCGGCCTTGGCTTGAGATGCCTCTGTGAGGGTTCCGTTAATGTATTGTTCGATGAGTAGGGCTCCTATGGGGACTCCGTAGTCTGCTCCCCACCTGCCGTTCTCGACGTATACACAGATGGCTATCTTGGGGTCGTCCATGGGGGCAAATCCCATGAATGCCGAGTGGTCCTGGCCATGGGGGTTCTGGGCTGTACCGGTCTTTCCGCAGACTTCGTACATCGTGGTGTTGGCGCTGCGACAGGTGCCGTCTGTCACGGCGCGGCGCATGCCTTGTACTACGTACTCGTAGTTTACGGGGCTTACCATCGTGTGGCGCCGACGGGTATAGAGTGAGTCGAGGGGCTCGTCTTGAATGCGCTTGACTATGTGTGGGGTAATGAACCAGCCTCGGTTGGCTATCGTGGCTCCGAGGTTGGCTATCTGTAGGGGGGTGAGGTTGACTTCGCCTTGACCGATAGAGATGCTTATCACGGTCAGTCCGTTC
The DNA here is from genome assembly GCA_945787625.1 of uncultured Prevotellaceae bacterium. The sequence continues at coordinate 4,245 of CALZJL010000009.1, read as the reverse complement.
CACGAACCGCGGTATGCTTTGTCGTAAAACTGGGCATTGGGTATCATGCCTCGTTTCTCGCCGGGCAGGTCTACTCCGAGGGTATAGCCGAAGCCCATTGATACCATGTAGTCTTTCCAACGGGTCAGGGCTTCCTGTACGGTGTGGTACTTGTCGCGGTTGGAGAGCATGTGGTAGAGACCCCAGCAGAAGTAGCTGTTGCATGAGGTGCCGATGGCTGGTATGAGCTGGATTGGTGCGGCGTGTCCGTGACATCCTACGGTCAGTCCTTTGAAGTGGAAGCCGTGGGAGCAGGGGTATGAGGTCTGGGGGGTGATGATTCCTTCTTGCAAGAAGGTAAGTGCCTGGCTGGTCTTGAAGGTTGAGCCTGGCGGATAGAGACCCATGATGGCGCGGTTGAGCAGGGGTTTGTCAGGGTCTTGTGAGAGACGGTAGTTGTTGGCTCCGCGTTGGCGTCCGACCATCATGCGTGGATCGTAGGTGGGACTGCTCACCATGCAGAGTATCTCGCCTGTCGACGGTTCGATGGCTACGATGCCTCCTTTCTTGCCTTTCATCAGACGCTCGCCTAAGGCTTGGAGGTCGGCATCGAGCGAGAGGGTGAGATTCTTGCCTGGCTCCGGGGCTTCGTCAAACTTGCCGTTCTGGTACTTGCCCTTGATTCGACCTCGTGCATCGCGCAGGAGGATTTCGACTCCTTTCTCGCCTCGTAGCTGACGTTCGTACTGACGCTCTACGCCGAGCTTGCCTATGTAGTCTCCGCTCTGATAGTATCGGTCGTTTTCGATGTCCTTGGGGTTGACTTCACCGACATCGCCTAAGACGTGGGCTGCGTAGGGGTATGAATACTGACGGATACACCGCTTCTGGATATAGAAGCCGCGGAAGCAGAAGAGCTTTTCCTGAAATGAGCTGAACTCTTCGCTCGAGAGCTGGCTCATGAAGAGCTGTTGGGTGTAGCGGCTGTAGCCGGGATTACGCCATGGGTCGCGGACTTCGTCCATACGGCGCTTGTACCACTCTTTGGTGATACCTAGGGTGCGGCAAAAGTCGAGTGTGTCTATGCCTTCCTGCTCTTTCATCACTACCATGATGTCGTAGGCTGGCTGATTGTAGACCAGCAGCTTGCCGTTGCGGTCTGTGATTGCGCCACGTGCCGGATACAGGATTCGCCTGAGAAAGGCATTGCTGTCTGCATTGCGCTTGAAATCGTCGCTGAGCATCTGGAGGGCGAAAAGGCGTATCACAAACACTATGATGATGCCACTGGCTATTCCGGCAAGGACGTATTTGCGGTTGGCAAATTCGGAATTATGTTTCTTAGAGCCTGCCATTTAGACCTACAAATATTAGGGTGACAAATATGCTGGACGCATAGCTGCATGCCAACGTCAGAAGCAGGTCTGAACTCTGTGAGAATGAGAATATATCCAGGACAAAGTAGGCTATGAGTCCTATGGCCTGTATCAGGGCGAGATATACAATAAAGAGATACCTGCCGAGCTCTTTGGCGCTGGGCTTCAGACCTTGCTCGCTGTCTTTGGGTGCCATCATGGCAAGCAAATCGTGCTGTACGAAGGAGGCGAGGACCATGGCTCCTGCACAGACTCCGGGGGTGGTCGAAAACATGTCGACTACAAGACCAAGGACAAATGCCATAATCATTTCCAGAATCCTGTTGGCTCTTAAGGGTGCGAGCGAGACGAATGCGAAGCATAGCAATGGTGTTGCATAGCCCCACAGATGGATGTGGTTGAGCACAAGAATCTGCACGCAGAGCACTGCGAGCATCTGCCCTATCCTATTGAAAACCGATAGTGTCATTCTCGTTCAAGATGACTGTTGCGTTACTTAAATTCGCCATATCTGTCGACAACTGTACGATGAGCTGGTAGCTGAGCCCGTCCTTGCTGTCACGTACTTTGATTACTTTGCCTACATATATGCCTGGTGGAAATACGTTGCTGAATCCACTCGTCTCGACGGCATCTCCGAGTTTGAAACGGGCATGTCGGGGGACGTCGTCGAGTGAGGCGCATATCGTATTGCCTCCATACCATCGGAGGTATCCGAAATACTCGCTCCCTCTGATGCGACATGAGATGCTTGATTTGCTGTTGAGTATGGACATGACTAATGCTTTATGCTCGGTCACTTGCGATACGATGCCTACGATACCTGTGCCTGAAACCACGCCCATTTCTTCGCGTACGCCATCGGACAGCCCTTTGTCTAAAACCAGATAATTGTCTCTGAGCATAACGGTGTTGTCTACCACACGGGCTCTGACCAATCCAAGACCTGAGATGCGCTCCGTGAGGAGACGCTCGGTATAGGTGCTGTCGTGACTGAGACGTGCTATCTCTGATCTCAGGAGGTCGTTTTGGTGCTGTAGTATGATATTGCGGCTCATCAGCTCTGCATTCTCTCCACCGAGACGGAGGTATGCCAGAAGCTCTTCTTCGACCTTGAGCACTGCTCCGCATACTGTGTTGGCTGCGGTAAACCATACGCTTTTCTGGTACAGATTGAATGACAACACAAGATACAGGCTGATACCTTCCAAAACGAAAAGTACCAGCCAATGGGAATATTGCCTAATTCTGTCTACAACAGAGTGCATCGTGTCTGTGTGGAACTATACTACATTAGGAAGGAGTACTCGTGGATATGCTTGATGGCGATGCCTGTTCCTTTGGCTACGCAATGCAGGGGATCGTCTGCGACGTGGAAGGGTATGTTGATCTTGTCGGTCAGACGACGTGCGAGACCCTTGAGCATTGCTCCGCCTCCTGCCAGATATATGCCGTTGTGCACTATGTCTGCATATAGCTCTGGGGGGGTCTCTTCCAATGCCTGGAGTATGGCGGTTTCTATCTTGGCAACGGTCTTCTCAAGACATCGGGCTATCTCCTGATAACACACCGGGACTTCCATTGGAAGTGCCGTAATACGGTTCGGTCCATGCACTACATAGTCATCGGGGGCTTCGTCGCCAAGGTCTGTAAGGGCTGCGCCTACGTGAATCTTGATTCGCTCGGCCATACGCTCTGACACCTTGACGTTGTGCTGGCGCGACATGTATTCCTGTATGTCTGAGGTAAGCTCATCGCCTGCCACTCGCAGACTCTTGTCTGCTACGATTCCGCCAAGGCTTATGACTGCAATCTCTGTGCTGCCACCACCGATGTCTACAATCATGTTGCCCTCGGGCGCCAGGACATCGAGCCCTATGCCGATAGCGGCTGCCATGGGCTCGTAAATCAGGTATACTTCACGACCTCCGGCGTGTTCTGCACTGTCGCGCACGGCACGCAACTCTACCTCGGTACTGCCACTCGGCACTCCGATGACCATCTTGAGCGACGGGGTAAACAGGCGGGATCCTGAATGTATCATCTTGATCAAGCCGCGCATCATCTGCTCACAGGCATTGAAGTTGGCAATAACGCCGTCACGCAACGGACGTATGGTGCGAATCTCCGGGTTCGTCTTTTCGTACATCATCTTGGCCTTGCCTCCCACGGCTATCATTCTCTCCGTGCGACGGTCAAGGGCTACTACGCTCGGCTCGTCTACCACAATCTTGCCATCTGAAATGATGATGGTGTTGGCGGTGCCGAGGTCCATGGCGATTTCCTTGGTAAAACTAAACAGCCCCATTGTCTTTTCTTCTACAGTTTAGTTGACAAAATAATCGTGAATAGCCGTGTCGTAATGACTGCTTACGCCGAATGCCTGGGCTGCAAACCACTTACGGTCTTCAATCTCACTCTCACCGCCCTTCTCCTGCAGAAGCTTCAAGAGCGGCTCGTACTCTGCCTTGGACGGGACGATGATTACGTCTCGGAAATTCTTGGCTCCAGCACGTATAAGGCTGATGCCGCCTATGTCTATCTTCTCGATGATGTCTGACTCGGAGGCTCCGCTTGCTACGGTCTGCTCGAAGGGATAGAGGTCTACGATAACGAGGTCTATCTCCGGAATGTCGTATTTGGTCATCTGCTCACGGTCGCCTTCGAGCTCCCTGCGACCTAATATGCCTCCGAACACCTTGGGGTGGAGGGTCTTGACTCTTCCTCCGAGAATGCTGGGGTAACTTGTCACGTCTTCGACTTTTGTGCAGGGTATGCCGAGGCTCTCGATGAATGCCTGGGTTCCTCCTGTGCTCAAAAGTTCTACTCCTTGTGCATGCAGGGTCTTGAGTATCTCATCCAAACCGTCTTTGTGGAAAACGCTTACCAA
>CALZJL010000008.1 GCA_945787625.1 uncultured Prevotellaceae bacterium | reverse complement strand
CCTCAGCGATAGAGGGACCTACCTTCTGGCTGCTGACGATAGAGCCACCAGCGCGTTCGTCGCGGTTGATGAAAGTCTCAAGGGTGAGATCCTTGTCGAGCATGCCGCCGTTCTTGAAGACTTCGAAGAGCTTCTCTTCTATCTCGCTGTCTACCTCGATGCCTTCCTCGGCAATGCGGTAGTTGGTGCTGATACGGAGGCTATTGCCCTCGGTGCCGATAGCGATGGCATTGGTGTTGCTCTCGGGGAATGCTGCCGTCAGCAGATTGTTGGCTTGCGCTGCTGTCACGGGCTGGTCGAACATCACCACAAAGTTGCGTCCGCCTGTGAAGTCAATACTCTTGCTGAAGCCACGTCCGAACATACCGACCAGTGCTACGGCTACCAAGATGCCGAAGACGGTAAAGCTGGTCTTGTATGCGCTCATAAACTTGTATGCGGGATCCTTGAAGCTGAGCAAGTTGCCGACACGGGTCTTAAACTTCAGACCGAGCCACTTGTCGCGAGCCATCATGGCTGTGTAGACCAGACGGGTCAGGAACACTGCTGTGAAGAAGCTGACGATGATACCGATGATGAGCGTGGTAGCAAAGCCCTTGATGGGACCTGTACCGAAATAGTAGAGTATGATACCTGTGATGATAGAGGTCAGGTTGGAGTCAAAGATTGCGCTGAAAGCATTGCTGTAGCCCGCAGCGAGAGCTTCACGTACACGCTTGCCTGCTTTCATCTCCTCCTTGGTACGCTCGTAGATGAGCACATTGGCATCGACTGCCATACCCAGGGTAAGCACCATACCGGCGATACCGCTCATGGTGAGGGAAGCCTGGAAGCTGGTGAGTATACCGATGGTGAAGAAGAGGTTGAGCAGCAGGGCTCCGTTGGCAACCATTCCTGGTATTGCTCCATACATTGATATCATATAGACCATGAGCACTACGAATGCGATGACGCATGACCACACGCCGAGACGTATGGACTCTGCTCCCAGAGTAGGTCCTACAATCTCTTCGCTCACAATCTTGGCTGGAGCGGGCATCTTGCCTGACTTAAGTACGTTGGCAAGGTCGCGGGTGTCTTCGGTGGTAAAGTTGCCTGAGATTGAAGAGTTGCCTCCTGTGATTTCGCTCTGCACGACTGGTGCTGAATAGACATTGTCGTCGAGTACGATAGCCACGCAACGCTTCAAGTTGGCCTTGGTCAGCGCTGCCCAGCGACGGGCTCCGTCTACGTTCATCTTCATGCTCACACACGGACGTCCGTTTTGATCAAACTCGTCTTTGGCGTCTGTCACTACATCGCCTTCGAGCGGTGCTCGCCCATTGCGCTCGGTGACCTTGATAGCATAGAGTTCGTGGATATTGGAATTTTCGCCTTGACCTACGCCCTTGACACCCCACTTCAAGCGGAGATCTATGGGGAGCACGGCCTTGGCCTCTGGTGATTCGAGTAGCTCGGATATTGCGTCCATATCGCGCTTTGCGGCATAGCCTACTACGCAGTTGTCACCACCGTTGATCAGCTGCAGACGGCTCAAGAGTGGGTGCTGCTTGCGCAATGCTTCGATGTCGGCCTTTGAGGCGTCCTGAGCCTTGTCAGTGCCGGCAATAACCGAAGCGAGGTCAGCCTTCTTGGCTGTGGTCTCTGCGCTCACAGTATCGGTATCGAGAGAGTCTGTTGTCTCTGCCTCTACGCCATTGGTGGCAGCTGCAAGCTTGGTATCGAGCTGTACGAGGAACTGTGCCACCTCTGAGCAGGTGTACGTCTCCCAAAACTCGAGGTTGGCCGAACCTTGTAACAACTTACGCACACGCTCAGGCTCCTTGACGCCTGGCATCTCGATCATGATACGCCCCTCCTGACCCTCAAGAGTCTGGATATTGGGCTGAACCACACCAAAACGGTCTATACGCGTGCGCAATACGTTATATGAATTGTCGATAGCGGCCTTTACCTCAGAGCGGAGTACTGACTCTACTTCCTTGTCGCTGCTCTTGGTGTTGACCTGCTCACGCAACTGCTGTGTGGCAAACAACTCTGCCAGACTACGCTCTGGAGCAAGCGTTTTATACTCCTTGACGAATAGGGTAATAAAGTCACTCTGGCTCTGAGAGGCCTGCTTTGTAGCATTCTCTACGGCCTTACGGAAAGTCTCGTCAGTCTCTTCCTTGTGGTCTGCAAGCGCTTTGACCACATCAGGTACGCTGACCTCGAGGATCACGTTCATACCGCCCTTGAGGTCGAGGCCCAAGCCAATTCCCATCTCGCGGCACTCCTTGAGAGTCCACGTACCGAGGTAAATCTTGTTGTTGAGCAACGAATCCATGTAGTGGTCTGCCGCGTCCTGCCCTTCTGTGGCAACCATCTCCTCGTACTTGCCCTCGTAGTGGTTAGCTACTACGGAGAAGCTCATATAGAAGATACATACCAAAGCCAGCAATACTGCGAAAAACTTCACAAATCCTTTGTTTTGCATTGTTTAGTAGATTTATTATTTTTATTGTTTTTTCCCGATTTCACGTCAAAAAGCACGCAAATATACAACCTTTTTTCCAATAAAACCTAAAAATGCTGGTAAAAATATACATTATCGGTCTAAAATAGGTGTTCTTCGCAGAAAAGCGACGATAGGATGATGGTCAGACGAATTGATTTTCTGATCTACATACGAGTAGATTGGGACAAAGTCCTCACTGACAAAAATATGGTCAATCCTGACGGGGAATGCCTTGCCTCGGAATGAGACTCCTACCCCATTGCCACTCGCTGAGTAGGCGTTGGTCAGACGTCGCGAGAGCAGTTGTGCGACATACGAGACTGGGGTCTCATTCATATCTCCACACACTATGGTCGGGCAGCCTCTGGCAGCAGCGACCACGCTGTCGAGCGTCGCTGCTTGCATGGCTCGCTCGGCCGAAGAGTCTGCCAACTTGTGAAGCATCGTCATGCCACTGGCCTTGAGCTTGTGCCGATCCTTGTCGGCAACGGCCTCTTGATATGCGCTTCTGTCCTCTATGCTTAGTCCCGTGCTCTCAAGATGTGCACAGCACACGAACAGCGTATCTCCCCCGTGCAATGCTACTCTCGCCGTCAGTATGCCGTTGCCCTCATTAGGCGAGCCATCATAGCCGTCAGTAAGGCAGATATCGCCCTTGGCGGCTATCATCAGCATATTGCCCCGCACAATATCATATCCAGCAGAGTCGAGATGAGACTCCATGAGACGCGCTGCATTGCAGCCTGCATTGTACTCTTGCAGACAGATGATGTCGGCATCGCTCCACGATATATACTCCGCGCTCGCATCGCCGTCGGTGTCGCCATTCGAATTGAAGTTGAAGACATTGAAGCTCAGCACCTTGACGTAGTCTCCGTCCTGAGGGACTGATGCGAGACTGACTGGGCAATAATCCATGACATACCCCCAACACAGCCCTACCCCCAGCACAGGCATCAGCAGCCAACGTCTCGATATCAGTAGCCAAGGTATGACAAACAGCACATTGACCATCAGAATCAAGGGGAACGCCAAGCCAGCGAGCGAGACGTACGGGTGCTCTACAGGCGATACCCTCGTAGAGAGACATACCGCCCACAACATTAGCACAGCGACCATATTGGCAGCAGCTACAGAGCTTACCAGCAACAAGCGCGAAGCCCGGCGCAATTTTGATTTAGTCAATAGTTACGGCGATATACATTAATATTGTCCCTCTTGCGCCCCTTGCGTCCGAATGGACGTCGCAGCCTGTTGAGCAAGTCATTGTCGCCCAAATCGGTCCACATAATCAGCAGTATCAATCCTGCCAGCATTCCTCCCAAATGTGCATAGTGCGCTACCCCATCGTTGCTCCTTGCTGCAAACAGTTCAATTAGGGCATATCCGATGACGAAATACTTGGCTTTGATGGGTACTGGGAGCGGAAAGATAAACATACGCTCCTCGGGGAAAAGCAGGCCGAAAGCAAGCAGAATACCATACACTGCACCGCTCGCTCCCACCGTGTTCCACAAATTGATGCTCACAGCCATGCCGTCTTGCACCACAAAGTTGCCCTCTATCAGCTGTCCGAAATGCATAGCCTTAGAGACGTGGTCCATGGAGATATAGTGCACATACTGCACCAGCTCCTGCACCAGCCCGGCTCCGATGCCACACAGCAGATAGTAGATAAGGAAACGCTTGCAGCCCATGACATGCTCTATAATTCGTCCGAACATCCACAAGGCAAACATATTGAAAAACAAGTGCTCCCACCCGCCGTGCATAAACAGGTACGTCACTAACTGATAGGGCATGAAGTGCTCAGCCATAAAGAAGTGTAGACCGAGCATATCGTTCAAGTCTATGCCATAGCGCTCACCCACCAGTCCTGCCGCGAAGCACAGACAGTTGATGATGAGCAGATTCTTGGTAACAGGTGGCATCTGATTCATTTTGCAATACCTATATTAAGCCATTTGACAAATGCGGGAACATCCTCATCGTAGCCGTAGCTCGGTGCAAGCGGCTTGCCCCAGGCGTCGACGAGCACATAGAAAGGCTGTGCATTTGCTCCAAACTTGTGACGCTGTAGATAGCTCCACTTGTCGCCCACCGTGCGCAATGTGCGCACGGAGCCTGCCTCCTCGACTTTCATCGACTCAGACAACGGTGTCTTGTCATCGACATGCAAGGTGATAAGCACGTAGCGGTCGTTTATGATACTTGCTACCTCTGGATCTGTCCACACCGCTGCTTCCATCTTGCGACAGTTGACGCAACCGAATCCCGTGAAGTCTATCATCACTGGCTTCCCCTTGTCGCGAGCATAAGCCATGCCTGCCTCATAGTCATCAAACCTGGCTTCGACGACCTCGCCCCCCAGCGCAAAGTCTTGCGTGTTCATAGGAGGAGCAAAAGCACTCACCGCTTTGCACGGCGCGCCCCACAAGCCTGGCACCATATATAGCGCAAATGCTAAAGCGCCCATACCCAAGACGAGTCGCCAGACTCCTGTACGTGGGTTATGAATCACCTCTCCCATCTCGTCATACTCGTCTTCGTCATGAGGCAGACGTATCCAATGTAGCAAGTAGGCTCCCATCAAGGCAAAGATGATAATCCACAGAGAGAGGAACACCTCGCGATCCAGAATATGCCAGCCATAGGCCAGATCCGCTACAGAAAGGAACTTGAGCGCAAAGGCCAGCTCGACGAATCCGAGCAGGACCTTGATGCAGTTCATCCAGTTGCCACTCTTGGGGGCACTCTTGAGCATTGCAGGAAAGAGTGCAAACAGCGTAAATGGTAGGGCAAGGGCTATAGCAAAGCCCAGCATACCTACCACTGGAGCAAGAGCCACTCCCGATGTGCCTACCTCGACCAACAGAAATCCGATGATGGGCCCTGTACATGAGAAGCTCACCAGACTCAGCGTAAAGGCCATCAGGAAGATGCTCAGCAATCCCGTAGTCCGCTCTGCCCTGCTGTCGACGGCATTAGACCACGACGATGGCAGCGAGAGTTCGAAGCCGCCTAAAAAGCTAAAGCCGAATAGCAGCAGTAGCAGACAGAAAAATATGTTGAACGGAGCATTAGTACTCAAAGCATTGAGCGCACTAGCTCCGAATATCATCGTCACTATCCAGCCCAAAGAGACGTAGATGACCACGATTGAAACCCCGTAAGTCAAAGCCTCTCTCACGGAGCGCGAACGCGAATCCTTGTTGCGCTTTAGGAAAAAACTCACCGTCATCGGAATTATAGGCCACACACACGGAGTGAGCAGAGCAAGCAGACCTCCACCCATACCCATGAGGAAAACCCACCATAGTGCTGTGTCGTGCGAAGAATCCGCCCCGTCGAAAGCCCTCAGCTCGTCAACTACGGGAGCCCAAAGCCCCTCAACTGGCATCTCGCGCCCAGCGAGCGAGGACACAGAGTCGGCATTCGTCTGCATGGTCGTATCCGACACTGTCAGTACCTCAGCTTCAGGAGTTGCAGTCTGCTCTTCTTTAGGCTGTGCTTGCGGAGCATCACCAGAGAAGTCAAACTCTACGTCTGAAGGTGGAATGCAGTTTTGGTCATTGCAGGCAGCATAGGTCAGATAGCCTTTTGCTACATATCTCCTCCCCGTAATCTCGTACGTCTGGACGAAAGTCACGCTCCCTTCGACAGTCTCGACTTCCATATCGAACATCGCGTCCATACCACGATGCACCTTGCCCAATGTCTTCAGTTTCCCCACTGGTTTAAGCCCTTCGCTTCTTTCGAGCGTAACGGAAGCCACCGTTGGTCCGCCCTCGGCAAAGCCCGAGCCGTATACATGCCACCCCTCATCTATCTTGCCTGAGAAGCGTATCTGTAGGAGGCCCTTATCCGTAATCTCATGAGAAACGGAGAAATGCACAGGCTCTGCCAGTTGCGCAACACTCATTGAGCTGCATGCCAGAGCGGCGATAAATATAACAAAAAGTCTTTTCATATCCGGAATATATGACATTCGAGTGTGCAAAGTTACGATTATGCAAGAAATATTCCAAATAAATTCCTGTTTTTGTTTTGACTTAATCTCAGGGCACGGGGTCGTAGCCATGTCCTCCCCAGGGGTGACAACGTAGAAGCCTGCGTATGGCCAGATATAGTCCTTTGATGGGTCCGTACTTGCGGAGGGCTTCTATAGCGTACTGGCTACAGGTGGGGGTGAATCGGCACGAGGGTGGGGTGAGGGGCGATATGCAGGTCTGATAGAAGCGAATGGGAAGTATGAGCAGATGGCTCATGGCTCGGGAGAAGTGGCTGGGGAGTCTTCGTGTATCTGGCATAGTATCTTTTCGAGCAGTATGATAAGTTTGCGGTTGACGAGGTGACTGGGCTGAAGCTCGGGGCTGGTCCAGATGATGGCTATATCAAGGCTTAGTGTCGGGTCGCAGCTGAGCATGTGCTGGTTCAGACGGTATGCTTCGCGTATCTGGCGCTTGCAACGGTTGCGGTCGACAGCGTGCTTGAAGTGGCGCTTCGAAACGGAAACGAGGATGCGTATGCCCGCACCCCCGTTTGTTCTGTATACTGCGCGTAGCGGATAGGAGGAGGCTGTGTGTGTGTCTGCTCCGGCAAACAGCTCTTCTATGGCTTTCCTGCTATTTAGCCGCTGGCTCTTGCGTAGTGTATATCGCATCTATTTGTTGTGCTGAGTGAGATAGGCGTCAAGGGCAGCAGTTATGCTCGGGTATTCGGGGGTGGGAGCCTGAAGATCGAGACGAAGCCCTGCGTCGGTGACGCTCTTGGCAGTGGCTGGGCCAAAGGTGGCTATGCGCGTGTCACCCTGAACGTAATTAGGAAAATTCTTGAGTAGGGAGTGTATACCACTGGGACTAAAGAACACGAGCATGTCGTAATCGAAAGGCTCGCTACCTGCGATGTCGTTGCTGACGGTCCGGTACATCACGGCGTTGGTGTAGCGGATATTCTTTGCATCAAGTAGTTGGGCAAACTCACCGCTATGTACGTCGCTTTGGGGTATGAAGAACTTCTCGTCTTTGTGTTTGAGCATGAGGGGAAGCAAGTCGTTAATCTTGCCTGTATCGCCGTAGAAGACTTTGCGCTTGCGGTATTGGACGTAGCGCTGGATATAAAGCGATATGGTCTCTGTAATACAGAAATACTTCATGTCTTCGGGGATATCGATGCGCATCTCTTGGCAGAGCTTGAAGAAATTGTCGATGGCGTGGCGGCTGGTGAAGACTATAGCTGTATGGTCGAGGACGTTTACACGCTGAGCACGAAACTCACGTGGGGTAAGACTCTCAACTTTGATAAAGGGTCGGAAAATGATTTCTACTTCGTGCTTGTTGGCAATGGCGTAGTAGGGGGACTTCTCTGATGTTGGCTTGGGTTGTGAAACCAGAATCTTTTTTATCATTTTTCTTCTATATCAAATTTGCACTGTGACTTTCTCTGTTACGGCTGTCAGAATGACCCATATCACAAGCAGGGGCATGACTTCGAGCGCACAAAGGTACGACATTAAATGCAAAAATCCTCTATTTTTTGGAAAAAATATCATCTTTAATCTTAAGAATAGCGTCGTTTCTGCCAAAATGAGTATGATGAGAGTCGATATAAGGGCTGTCTGGGGTGGAATATGGGTATAGATGACTATAGTGATATAGGGGAGTAGGGTGAGGCATTGCATCAGGCTTAGGAAGCTACGGTCGTGCCTCCATTGCTGTCGGTTATTTTTATCGAAAAATATCCAGTTTATGAAGTCGGAGACGGTCTGCTTGACAATGATGCTGACTATGATTATAGCGCAGTAGAGGGCGAGGAGGGTGTGAGTGGGGATATATAGGGCATGGTGGATAATATTGTCTTGTACGTGATAGTAGTAGAGTATGGCGCAGAGTGTGCCGAGAAGGGTGGTGATGGTGAAGCTGGCGAGTCTACTTATTACGGCTCGCTGGTCGTGGGTAGTGGGGTGACTATGAGGGACTCGCATGATGATGCTTGCCTCGTAGTGTATGTACCGGCGCAACTTGCGTACAAGGAGGGCGAGGAAGGCGGCACCGATGAGGAGGACTGCAGCGAGCTGACTGTCGGTACTGGGATTGTATGGTGGTATCTGGGCACGGTAGGGGTGAAGGGTGGTGTTTTCGGGGTGAAGGTAGGGACTGTCTTGGAAGTAACCCATCTCATATACGTGGGTGTCGTATATGGTGGGGGTGTGCTCGCTGGGACGTAGAGGGATTTGCATGGGATCAGATTTTGGCAAAGCGGCGTACGTCTGTGTCCCATAGGGGAGTGCTGAGGGCGAGGTCGAGAGCTTCGGCGGGAGTGGTGGCTACGCGGAATGTGTCGAGGTGTTCCTGACGAAGGAAGTTTTCCTGCATGCCTTTGTGCAGGAACTGGAGAAGAGGGTCGTAGTATCCGTCGGTATTAAGTAGGACGATGGGCTTGAGATGGAGGCCAAGCTGCTTCCATGTGACGAGTTCGCTAAACTCTGCGAGAGTACCGAAACCGCCGGCCAGAACTATGCCAGCATCGCTCATCTGACTCATTTGGAACTGGCGCTGGTGCATGTCATCGGTCTCTATCAGGTGGGTCATGCCGGTGTGATGCCAACCCTCAGCTATCATGAACTTGGGGATTATGCCTGTGGCTTTGCCTCCTGCAGCGAGACAACTGTCGGTGACGGCTTGCATGAGCCCCATGTTGCCAGCTCCGTTGATGATGTTGTGGCCGTGCCGCCCGATGAGTGTTCCCAACTCTCGGGCGGCAGCGAAATATTTCTCTGGTATCTGGTTGCTGCTGGCGCAGTATATGGCTATGTTCTTGCTCATATGCGGAAGGCTGCTTTGATTTGGTCCACGTAGTCGAGTTTCTCCCATGTGAAGAGTTCGACTTCAACGGTCTTAGTGCCTCCGTTGTATGCGCTGTCGTAGGTCTTGGTGACAATGCGCGGCTCGCGTCCCATGTGACCATAGGCTGCGGTCTCTTCGTAGATGGGGTTGCGGAGCTTGAGACGCTGTTCGATGGCGTATGGACGAAGGTCGAAAAGTTGATTGATCTTCTGGGCTATCTCGGCATCGCTGTAACTGACGTGGCTACGACCATATGTGTTGACATAGATACTGACAGGCTGGGCTACTCCGATGGCGTAGGAGAGCTGTACGAGCATCTCGTCGGATACGCCTGCAGCGACCATGTTTTTGGCTATGTGGCGTGCTGCATAGGCTGCGCTACGGTCTACCTTGGAGGGGTCTTTGCCTGAAAAGGCTCCACCACCATGAGCTCCTTTGCCACCATAGGTGTCGACGATTATCTTGCGGCCTGTGAGTCCAGTATCGCCATGAGGACCACCGATGACAAACTTGCCTGTGGGGTTGACGTGGTATGTGATACTGTCATTGAAGAGGGAGAGTATCTGAGGATCGGTGATAGTAGACTTGACGCGGGGAATGAGTATATTGATGACATCTTGACGTATCTGGCGCTGCATCTCTTCGTCTGAGGCGAATTCGTCGTGCTGGGTGCTGACTACGATGGTGTCGATACGTGTGGGGCGGTTGTTCTCATCATATTCAATGGTGACTTGGCTCTTGGCATCGGGACGCAGGTAGGTCATCTCCTTTCCTTCACGACGTATAGCGGCAAGTTCTTTCAGCAGACGATGGGAGAGATCGAGGGGAAGGGGCATGTAGTTTTCGGTCTCGTTGGTGGCGTAGCCGAACATCATTCCTTGGTCGCCAGCCCCTTGATCCTGACGGTCTTGCTTGTCGACTCCGCGGTTGATGTCGCAGCTCTGTTCGTGTATGGCAGAGAATACGCCGCAACTGTTTCCGTCAAACATATACTCGCTCTTGGTGTAGCCTATGCGGTTGATGACTTCCCGGGCTATACGCTGGAGGTCTACGTAGGCTCTGGTCTTGACTTCACCAGCCAAGACTACCTGGCCTGTGGTGACGAGGGTCTCACAAGCTACTTTCGACTCGGGGTCGAAGGCGAGAAGCTTGTCAAGTACGGCGTCGCTGATCTGATCGGCAACTTTGTCTGGATGTCCTTCTGATACGGACTCGGAGGTGAAAAGGTAATGTTTCATGTTTTTAGCATTTTTTTTGTTGTTGATATTGTAGCAGAGTGGTTGCAAGCAGAACAAATCTGTCCACTCTCTCTTTCTTGATTTAGTGTATATCCTGGCTTATTTCGCTGATTTGCTGCTTTATGAAAGGGCGTTCGTCCATGCGTGGATGTGGGAGTGTGAGTTCGGGCGTGGATAGCTCGATTTGGTCGTACTGGAGGAGGTCTATGTCGATAATCCTGTCTTGGTAGATGGGAGTACCATCGGACGCGATAGTAGTCTTTTCGCTACGCCCCATCTCACGCTCTATGCGCTGGGTCTCTTCGAGCACTCGCTCTGGACTATGCATGGTATGTACGAGACACACGGTATTGAGGTACATATTGTCACTTGTGTAGCCTACGGGAGCAGTCTCTATGATGTTGGCTACACGATACACCGAACCGATGCGTTCGTCTATCCTGTCAAGAGCCTTGCGTATATTCTCCGCCTTGTCACCGAGATTGCTGCCAAGAGCCAAATAAAGGTCATGTATCATGTGTTTATATCTTGGTTTATCTCAGTCTTTCAATATCAGCATTGCATCGCCGAAGATGCCGAAACGATACCGGCGAGTGGGGTCTGTCTCGTTGTAGCGCATGGCTTCTTTGTAGGCTTTCATGATGAGGTCGTAGCCTCCGTAGGCTGCGGTGAGCATGAGGAGAGTGCTCATGGGGAAATAGAAGTTGGCTACCATCGCATCTGCGATACGGAAGTCGTATGGAGGGAAGATGAAGCGGTTGGTCCAGCCGTCGTATGGCTTGACGAGACCGTTGGCACTTACTGCGGTCTCGAGGACACGTTGTACGGTAGTACCTACGGCTACAACACGGTGCTTGTTGGTCTTGGCACGGTTGATAATCTCACAGGCCTGGGGGGTGACTTGCATTTCCTCGCTGTCGGTCTTGTGTTTGGTAAGATCTTCGACATCGATGTTGCGGAAGCAGCCGAGACCGCAGTGGAGTGTGACGAAAGCTTGTTCGATACCGCGTATCTCCATCATCTTCATCAGCTGAGGAGAAAAATGCAGACCTGCCGAGGGAACGGTGACAGCACCTTCTCGTTTGGCAAAAACAGTCTGGAAGTCGTCAAGGTCTTCAGGCTCGGAGGGACGGGTGAAAATCTCACGAGGGAGGGGGGCTTCGCCTAATGAGAAGAGCATGTGCTTGAACTCCTCGTGGGGGCCATCGTAGAGGAAGCGTAGTGTGCGACCACGGCTTGTGGTGTTGTCTATGACCTCGGCTACGAGCCCGTCATCTTGACCGAAATAGAGCTTGTTGCCGATGCGAATCTTACGGGCTGGGTCTACGAGTACGTCCCAAAGGCGCATTTCGGCGTTGAGCTCGCGCAGGAGAAAGACTTCAATCTTGGCACCTGTCTTTTCCTTATTTCCATAGAGACGGGCGGGGAAGACCTTGGTGTCGTTAAACACAAAAACATCTTTTTCCTCGAAATAGTCGAGTATGTCGCGAAAACTTTGACGATGCTCGATGATTCCACTCTTGGTGTGTACGACCATGAGTTTGCAGTCATCGCGGTGGAAATATGGACGTTCCTCGCCTGGTTCAAATTCTTTGGGATACTGCGCTATGCGCTCGTCTGGCAGACGAAACTTGAATTGTGATAGTTTCATGTGGTTGGGTTATTGTTGTGTTCCGGTTCGAGATAGCCATCTCTCGAAATCCTCCATTTTTATACTTTGGTCTTGGGTGATATCGCCCACGCGAGTGCGTCGCAATGCCGTGAGGTGTGCCCCTGAATTGAGAGCTTGCCCTATGTCACGAGCGAGAGCACGGATATATGTCCCTTTGCTACAAACTACTCGTATCTGTGCCTTCATATCTTCAGGAACAAAACTAAGCAGTTCTATCTCGTCGATAACGAGTATCTTTGGTTTAAGTTCTACAGTCTTGCCTGCACGGACGAGGTCATAGGCACGCTTGCCGTCAATCTTGCAGGCAGAATATGAGGGAGGAACCTGCTCAATGCGCCCGACAAAGCGTTGCAAGACAGTCTCGATGAGGGGACGCGTGATGTGTTCCGTCGGGTAGGTAGCGTCTGGTGGTGTCTCAAGGTCGAAGCTGGGAGTTGTGCTACCGAATTGAAGCTCAGCGATGTATTCCTTGGTATGGGATTGTATCTCCTCAATCTGCTTTGTCTTCTTGCCAGTGCAGATGACAAGCACACCCGTAGCGAGAGGGTCGAGTGTGCCAGCATGACCCACTTTGAGCTTCTTCTCGCCTATATGCTTGCATATATGGTAGCGAACTTTGTTGACAATGGCAAAACTGGTCCATGTCAATGGCTTGTCGATGGAAAATATAACTCCTTGTTTGAAATCCACGTCTTTTTCCGTCTTGTATTGTCTGTGTTGTTATCCGAGTGTTAGTACGAGTATACCTGCTGCAGCGCAGTAGACAGCAAAGTATATGAGCTTGCATCGCTTCACAAGGCTTATCATCCACTTGCATGCAAAGCAACCAGAGATAAATGCCGCCACAAAGCCTGCGATGAGACTCGTCGGCGGAATTGCAGCTGTTTCAGCACTGACTCCTATCAGGTCTTTTGCATCAAGTATGGCTTCGCCAAGTATGGGAGGGATGACCATCAAGAAAGAGAACTTGGCAAGCGACTCCTTCTTGTTGCCGAGCAGCAGTCCCGTCGCTATGGTACTACCGCTACGACTGAGACCTGGAAGCACGGCACAGGCTTGTGCCAGACCAATGACGAAAGAGTGGAGGGGACTGATGTGCTCCCGCTCTTGGGGCTTGTAGAAGTGGGTCAGGGCGAGCAGTACTGATGTGACGATGAGACATACACCAACGACAATATGGCGTATATGCTCGTCAGTATACAGCGACTCTATATCTTCTTTGAACAACACTCCCACGATGCCGATAGGTATCATCGAAATGATGATGTTGAGGGCATAGCGGGTTTCGTTGTTCCACTCAAAACGTAGCATACCGCGCAATATCCATACTATTTCTTTCCACAGTATGACGAGGGTAGACATCACGGTGGCTACGTGTACAAGGATGTCAAAGATGAGTCCACCTTGCTTTGGATCTACACCCAAAAGCATCTTGCCTATCTCAAGATGACCACTACTGCTTACTGGCAAGTACTCGGTAAGACCTTGTACAATACCCAATAGAAATGCTTGTATTTCGTTCATGTCTTATGTCTGTATTTCAGTTAATGATCCATGTCACTTTTTTGGCTTGTACATTATGCCATATATCATGAAGATGAACCCGAAAAAGCATACAGCTGGTGCTACCTTGATACGACGGACGCTAAAGATGTCGGCATTGAAGGCAACTTCGTCACTTCCACCGCCACTCATGAGTATGAAGCCGATGATAATGATAGCCATGCCAATAGCCAGTAGTATGTAATTTACCTTATCAAATGCGAATTTATTCATTATTTCAATCTTTTACGTTATCTAATTACGTTATTTATATAGCTCACTCTCTCGCATACGAATGAAATGCGTGACACTTATGAATGTACATAACTGAGTGATGATGATACTGAACGCAACGACCGACACGAGAGTGATGAGAGTGTTTTCCATAGGCATAAACCTGACTATAGTAGGGTCAAAGTCTTGCATCCACTTGATTCCCGCGTATATCATGGCGTCTGCCAGTGCGGCAGCTATGAGGCCTATGGCGAGGCTGCGGAGCATGAAGGGGCGGCGTATGAAACTCCATCTGGCTCCTACGAGCTTCATAGTGTTGATTATCCAGCGGCGGCTGTATATACTTAATCTTACAGTGTTGTTGATCAGGCTCAGACACACGATGCAGAGCAGAGCTGTGATGGTGAGGAGAATGTAGGTGATGTTGCGTAGATTGGTGTCAAGGGTGTCTATCATCTCCTTCTGATATATGACGTCCACGACGTTCTTGTCACGTCCCAATTGCTTGGTTATCCAGCGCAAGGAGTCTGTGCAAGCATAGTCAGATTTTAGATGCAGTTCCATTGAGATACTGAAAGGGTTGCCTCCAAGGAACTCCGATGGGTCTATACCCAGAGTCTTGACTTGCTCTTCGAGAGCCTGCTCGCTACTTATGAAGTCGATGCTACGTATGTAGCTGCGCCGGGAGATGATGTCTTCCAGAGCATGAGCCTGCAGAGTCGATGTACCGTCGCTGAGCACTATCGTGAGAGTGAGATCCTCGCGCACACTGTCTCTAAGCTGACGAGCCGTGAGCACAAACATTATCAGCACACCGAGTAATATCAATACCATCGTTGTACTGATTGTGCTCGTCACTGCCTGCCAACGGAAGTATCTTCGTTTCTTCATTTGTCTGTCTTAGTTTTATTATCTATGACCACACCCTTGAGGGTGGCACTGCTACTTTCCGTAATCCTGACTCTTACAGTCTCTCCTATGCGATGAGCGTCGCGGTCGATGATGACTACTTTGTTTTGTCCGGTGCGTCCGTAGAGCTGCTCTCGGCTTCGTTTGCTAAAGCCTTCAAGCAGCACGTCGTACTCACGACCCACACATTCGGCATTGCGTTGGGCAGAGAGCAAATTCTGCTGGGCTATCAGCTCATTGAGGCGGCGTACCTTTGTCTCTTCATCGACATCGTCAGTAAAGTGTTTGCTGGCGTATGTGCCAGGACGTTCGCTGTACTTGAACATGAACGCCGAATCGTAACGACACTCACGCATGAGCGAGAGACTCATCTGATGGTCCTCCTCGGTCTCTGTACAATATCCAGCAAAGATATCTGTCGTAATTGCACAATCAGGGACAATGCGGCGTATAGCCTCTATGCGATCCATGTACCACTGTCTGGTGTATTTTCGATTCATAAGCTTGAGAATGCGGTCACTCCCACTCTGCACTGGCAGGTGTATGTGTCTGCATACATTCGGCTCTCTGGCAATCACATCAAGCGTCTCATCACTCATATCCTTAGGGTGTGAGGTAGTGAACCGTACGCGCATATCGGGCACCTCACGAGCCACCTTTGCAAGTAGCTGTGGAAAGGTCGTTTCACCATGTCTGTAACTGTTGACATTCTGACCCAGTAAGGTTACCTCCTTGAAGCCCCTCTCCTGTAGGTCGCGACACTCTCTCAGTATGCTCTCGACATCCCTACTGCGCTCCCTACCACGCGTATATGGCACTATGCAATAGTGGCAGAAATTATTGCAACCTCGCATGATACTGACAAAGCCGCCAATGTGTCCCGTATGAAGACGCTGCGGCACGACCTCGCCATACGTCTCAGTCAGCGAAAGCTCCACGTTGATGGCCTTGTGTCCGCATTCGACCTGAGCAATGAGATCCGGCAGACTCATGTAGCCATCGGGACCCACAACTATATCAACGCCATACTCCTCGATGAGACGCTCCTTCACACGCTCAGCCATACATCCTATGACTCCTATGATAAGCCGCAGCCCTTCGCCTCGTTTCCGCTGCACGCTATGCAGGAATTCTATACGCGAGAGGATCTTCTGCTCGGCATTGTCGCGGACACTGCAAGTGTTGAGAAACACGGCATCAGCCTGCTCCATATCCTCAGTCACCTCATAGCCCGCCATACCCATGACCGAAGCTACGACCTCACTGTCGGCCACGTTCATCTGGCATCCGTATGTTTCTATCAGGAGCTTCTTCATTTATGATGTATGTATTTCGTTATCGATATGCAAAAAGGAGAAAGCCCCTACGCGAGGCAATCTCCCTTTGCAGTTATGGTTGGGCTACCCGGGTTCGAACCAGGACAAAGACGACCAAAATGTCTTGTGCTACCATTACACCATAGCCCAATCCTCATGCAAATCATACCCGAAGGTTACATTTGCGACTGCAAAGGTACAATTTTTTTTAGAAAAACCACAGCCTAACCGCAAATATTTTCACAATTAAGGCATTTTTTCAGCCATGCACCCTGCTATAGTCTTATTTTACCATGATCAAGAAGTAATTCTTCTTACCACTCTGAGCCAGCAAGTATTTTCCGTCAAGGAGGTCAGACTCCGTCAAGAGGCAGTCAAAAGCTGCGAGCTTCTCCTTGTTTACACTCACTCCCCCACCCTGGGTCAATTTGCGCATTTCTCCCTTAGAAGCAAAACACTTCGTATGCTCGGCAAGCAAGTCTACCGCCTTTACCCCCTCGCCACCAAACAGATTGCGTGCCACCTCAAACTTCTTTACGCCAGCAAACACATCAAGCAAAGTCTGCTCGTCCAGCTTCACAAGACTTTCCTTCGTAGCCTTGCCAAAGAGGATATTGCTCGCCTCAACAGCAGCCTCATAGTCAGCACGTGAGTGTACCATGACAGTTACCTCCTCGGCAAGACGCTTCTGCAAGACACGCCTGCCAGGATCCTGACGATGCTCCTCAATGAGGGCATCAATCGTCTCCTTGTCAAGCGATGTGAATATCTTGATATAACGCTCAGCATCCTCATCACCCACATTGAGCCAGAACTGGTAAAACACATAAGGCGAAGTGCGGTTGCGGTCGAGCCAGATATTTCCACTCTCAGTCTTACCAAACTTCTTGCCGTCAGACTTCGTAATCAACGGACAAGTGAGAGCAAAAGCCTCGTTTTCAGCACCCAGTTTGCGGCGTATAAGCTCCGTACCAGTTGTGATATTGCCCCACTGGTCACTACCACCCATCTGGAGCCTACAGCCCTTAGTCTGATACAAGTGAAGGAAGTCATACCCCTGAAGGAGCTGGTATGTGAACTCAGTAAACGACATACCATCTTGAGCCTCACCATTAAGACGACGCTTCACGCTATCCTTAGCCATCATATAATTGACAGTTATACACTTGCCAATCTCACGAGCAAAGTCAAGGAAAGAGAAATCCTTCATCCAGTCATAGTTGTTCACGAGTTCAGCCCTGTTGGGCGCATCACTATCGAAATCCAGGAAACGCGACAGTTGCTCCTTGATGCACTCCACATTATGCCGCAAAGTCTCCTCATTTAGCAAGTTACGCTCCTGACTTTTGCCCGAAGGATCGCCAATCATACCCGTTGCACCACCCACCAGAGCCAAAGGCTTATGTCCACAACGCTGGAAATGGCGCAAAATCATCACACCACAAAGGTGGCCGATATGCAGCGAATCAGCAGTAGGATCGATACCCACATATGCCGTCTGCTGACCACTGGCAAGCATCTCCTCAGTCCCAGGCATCATCTGGTGAATCATGCCTCTCCATCTCAGTTCATCTACAAAATTCATTGTATGAAATTTTTCAAAAGTGCGTTATTACCCTATTATAATGAAATTATAAACTAATTTCGGTCTGTAAAGGTACAAAAATAAATCGGCAAAACACAAAGTCCTACCGATTTTTATGTCTTATACGCCAAAAAACACTATCTCACAGGGCAAGACAGCACACTTCGGAACAATTCGACAGCACGTTTCTGCGATTCCTGCGACAGCGGCTTAGTATCATTTAACACGTATTTAATACCCATTTCCTCATACTTAAACTTACCCAAATCATGATACGGCAATATCTCTACCAGCTCAATCACGGTAAACTTCGAGAGATACTCAGCCACAGCCAGCAAGTGCTCGTCATCATCATTAATACCAGGCGTTACCACATGTCTGATCCATACAGGCTTGCCTATATCCTGCAAATACTGCATAAACTCCGCATTATGCGTACGAGGCATACCAGTAAGACGTTTGTGCAGTCCGTCATCGACAGTCTTAATATCAAGCAGCACAAGGTCAGTCTCAGCCAGCACCGCGCGAGCCATATCGTTGAATATCGCCCCGCTTGTATCCAGCGCCGTCTTTATCCCATTCTTATGGCAAAGGCGGAAATACTCAAGCACAAACTCACCCTGCATCAAAGGTTCCCCACCAGTACAAGTCACACCACCAGTACGAATAAAGTTGCGATACCTAAGCGTCTCCTCCATGAGCTGCTCAGGAGTCCACTCCCACTGCACCCTGCCCTTAGGATCCCACGTATCAGGATTGTGGCAGAACAGGCACCTCATCGGGCACCCCTGCATAAAGGCCAGAAACCTAATACCCGGTCCATCAACCGTACCAAACGACTCTACCGAATGAATTCTACCTATCATAAACTACCATCAATATGCCCCCTGCAATCCTAAAGACTACAAGGGGCCAGATTATATCATCATCAAATCGGGAACACACTTACATACAGTGATTAATCGTACGGCTAATCACATCAAGCTGTTGCTCACGCGTCAGCTTGACAAAGTTGACAGCATAGCCAGACACACGGATTGTAAGCTGAGGATACTTCTCAGGGTGATCCATAGCATCAAGCAGCAAGTCGCGGTCGAAGACATTGACATTAAGATGCTGTCCGCCATCAGGAGTGAAGTAACCATCCATCAAGTTCACAAGGTTCTGAGCCTGAGACTCGCGATCCTTGCCAAGAGCAGAAGGACTGATAGCGAAAGTATAAGAGATACCATCC
The DNA here is from genome assembly GCA_945787625.1 of uncultured Prevotellaceae bacterium. Next base: position 311 of record CALZJL010000008.1, on the reverse strand, counting down.
TTAGAGTGATGGAAAGGCAACTTAGCCACAGAAGCCAGAGCAGCCACAGCACCCTTGATATCACGAGAGTTCATAGGGTTAGCACCAGGAGCGAAAGGCACGCCAGCCTTACGGCCATCAGGAGTAGCACCCGTATTACGCCCGTAAACCACATTTGAAGTAATAGTCAGCAGAGACTGCGTCGGGATAGCATCACGATACGTACGATGCTGGCGCAAGTACTCCATAAACTTCTCAGTCAGCATCACAGCAATCTGGTCAGTCTCATCATAATTATTACCGAATGGGATATACTCACCCTCCTCAATCTT
>CALZJL010000007.1 GCA_945787625.1 uncultured Prevotellaceae bacterium | reverse complement strand
GGTTATTTACCCTGACTATTAAAACCTGAAAGCATTGACGGGACAACCTCACAAAACAACCAACCAAACAACTAAACAACAAAACAACTAAACAACAAAAATATGAACAACGAAATCAAACTCAGCACAATCGAAGATGCCATCGAAGACTTTCGCCAAGGCAAGTTTGTGATTGTGGTTGACGACGAAGACCGCGAGAACGAGGGCGACTTCATTACTGCTGCAGAGCTTATCACCGAAGAGAAGGTTAACTTCATGCTTAAATATGGTCGAGGAGTGCTCTGTGCCCCAATAACCATATCAAGGGCACGCGAACTGGAGCTTGAACACCAGGTACAGGTCAACACAAGTATGCTCGGCACGCCATTTACCGTGACCGTAGATTTGCTCAAGGGGTGTACTACGGGAGTCTCTGCCCATGACCGTGCTGCTACAATCCGTGCTCTTGCTGACCCTCAGTGCAAGCCTTCAGACTTCGGGCGTCCGGGGCATATCAATCCGCTCTACGCACAAGATCGTGGCACTCTGAAACGCGCTGGACATACTGAGGCTGCTATTGACCTGGCTCGCCTCAGCGGACTACAGCCTGCCGCAGCCCTCATTGAGATTCTCAACGATGATGGCACCATGGCACGTATGCCTCAACTCAAGGAGGTCGCACGCCAACATGGTCTCAAGATAATAGCTATCAAGGATCTCATAGCATACCGTCTCCGTCAGGAGTCTCTCGTAGAAAAAGGTGTGGAGGCTGACTTGCCTACACAATGGGGGCACTTCCGCATCATCCCTTTCCGCCAGAAGAGTAACGGCCTCGAACATATCGCCATCTTCAAAGGCACATGGACCAGCGAGCAGCCGGTCTTGGTACGTATGCACTCAAGCTGCATGACTGGCGACATATTCGGCTCGAAGCGTTGCGACTGTGGAGAGCAACTCCATCAGGCCATGACTATGATAGAGAAGGAGGGCTGCGGTGCTGTCATATATCTGCAGCAAGAAGGTCGCGGAATTGGTCTGATGAACAAGATTCGTGCGTACCAGCTCCAAGAGCAGGGCGATGACACTGTCGATGCTAATATACACCTCGGCTTCCAACCTGATGAACGCGAGTATGGTGTGGGTGCTGAGATACTGCGCCACCTCGGCATAAGCAAGATACGACTCATCACCAACAATCCTGTAAAACGTGTAGGACTGGAAAGCTATGGGCTGGAGATAGTAGAGAATATACCTGTCATCATCGAGCCTAATGTCTACAATAGACGCTATCTCGAAACCAAGCGGACACGCATGGGGCATAAGCTTTGAACAAAACACTAAAACTACAAGATAAAAATGATCAACACCCTTTCTGACAGACTGAATCGTCTGCAACCAAGTGCCACACTCGCCATGAGCCAGAAGAGTAGCGAGATGAAGGCCGCAGGTATCGACATTATCAACATGAGTGTCGGCGAACCTGATTTCAACACTCCGGACCACATCAAGGCTGCTGCCATCAAGGCGGTAGAAGACAACTGGAGCCGTTATAGTCCCGTGCCGGGCTATCCTGAGCTTAAGAAGGCTATTGTCAACAAGCTGAAGAACGAAAACAACTTGGACTATACGCCTGCGCAGATTCTCTGCTCAAATGGTGCGAAACAGAGTGTGTGCAATGCCATCATGGCTCTCGTAAACGCTGGAGATGAGGTCATAATTCCTGCTCCTTACTGGGTCAGCTACCCACAGATGGTTCTGCTCGCCGAGGGCACTCCTGTCTATGTCGAGGCAAAGATAGAGCAGGACTTCAAGATTACTCCTGAGCAACTCGAAAAGGCTATCACGCCACAGACTCGTGCACTTATCCTTTGCTCTCCGTCAAACCCGACAGGAAGCGTCTACACAAAGGACGAGCTCTATGCTCTCAAAGAGGTACTCCTCAAATATCCACGCGTCATAGTCCTTGCCGACGAAATCTACGAGCATATCAATTATGTTGGTTCACACGCCTCTATGGCGCAGTTTGACGACATCAAAGATCGTGTGGTAATCATCAACGGAGTATCCAAGGCTTACGCTATGACTGGTTGGCGTATAGGATTCATTGCTGCTCCCGAATGGATAGTAAAAGGTTGCAACAAACTACAGGGACAGTACACCAGTGGCCCTTGCTCTGTAAGCCAGAAAGCGGCAGAGGCTGCTTTTGCTGGAGACCAGCAGTGTGTCGAAGATATGCGTCGGGCATTTGAGCGCCGCAAAAACCTCATCGTTTCTTTGGCAAGGGAGATTCCTGGTCTTGAGGTCAATGACCCACAAGGTGCCTTCTATCTCTTCCCCAAATGTAGCAGCTTCTTCGGAAAGAGCGATGGAGAGCGCACTATTAGTAATAGTACAGATTTGGCTATGTATTTGCTCGAGGTAGGTCACGTTGCTACAGTAGGTGGAGATGCTTTTGGCTCGCCAGAATGCTTCCGTATGTCATACGCTACAAGCGATGAGAACATTATCGAGGCTCTACGCCGCATCAAGGAAGCACTGGCTAAACTAAAATAATATGCCATACAGGCTGACTACCTTATGACATAAGAGAAGAGGACTCATCTGATATGGTTTTGCAGATGAGTCCTCTATCTTTGTCTTGGAAATGCTCAAAATCAAGCTTCCTTGGCGTTCACGCGCTTTTCAGCGATACGAGCCTTCTTGCCGGTAAGATTGCGCAAGTAGTAAAGCTTGGCGCGACGTACCTTACCTACCTTGTTGACGGTGATGCTTTCGATAGCTGGCGACTCAATGGGGAAGATACGCTCCACTCCAACTGTGCCTGACATCTTGCGCACGGTGAAACGCTTCTTGTCGCCATGACCTGAAATCTTGATGACAACACCACGGTACAACTGGACACGCTCCTTGTTGCCCTCGACAATCTTGTATGCCACAGTCACTGTGTCGCCAGCCTTGAACGCAGGGTGGCTCTTGCCCGTAGCAAATGCTTCTTCAGCAATCTTAATCAAATCTGCCATTTTTGTTAGTTTTTGATTTAAAAGGTTGTTTGTCGATCACCAATAGGCATAACGAGTAACACATCTCCCCGCCAGCGACCTATGGGAAAGCGGGTGCAAAGGTACGGATAATTAGTGACATACGCAAGAGTTTTGAGAAAAAAATAAAGACCCTGACGCAAGTCAAGGTCTCGATGTGTGTGGTGTCTGACGACGTGTCGCTCCTCTTAGAGTGATATTGCACCGCTTGGGCAAGCATCTGCACATGTGCCACACTCTGTACACTCGTCTGGGTTAATTGAATACTTGTCGCCCTCAGAGATTGCTCCTACTGGACACTCGTCGATACATGTGCCGCAAGCTACACACTCGTCACTAATTACGTAAGCCATAATCTTGTTGTTTTAATTATTAGTTGTTTTCCTGTTTTGCGTTTTTCACGACAAAGATAGGCATTTTTTGCGTATTATACCTATTTTTGGGTATAAAATTATCCTTATAGTGACATTATGGGGCATTTATTGCAATATTTTATGTCTTTTTTCTGTTATAAACAATGTTATGATGAAGTATGTAACGAGATTGACCGCAGTCACGCTGCTCTTGTTGGCGTGTGTACACTCGAATGTGTGTGCCCAGCGTGAGCGCATTATGAACAAGCCGTGGATAGACAACCGCCAACTGCACTGGGGGTTCTTCGTTGGCATGAACTTCATGGATTTGGAGTTGAAAAACAATGGCTGTATCGATGCTGCTTCGGGAGAGCAATGGTTCACGGAGTGCAGCAAATACAACCCTGGCTTCAGCGTAGGTGTACTCGGCGCGCTGCGTCTCAACAAATATCTTGAACTGCGTCTGACCCCCACACTGCATTTCGGTCAGAAATTTCTCAAGATGAGGGAGAATATTTCCAATCGGGACACTATCCAGAATATGCAGACCTACTATCTGGCTGCTCCCATCTCACTCAAGGCGGCTGCGCCTCGCTACAACAACTTCCGCCCCTATTTCACCTTTGGCCTGTCGCCCACATTCAGTCTCAACAAGTTTGACCAGGAAGCTTTCAAACCCAAGGTCTTTGACCTGTATGTCGAAGTAGGCTTGGGGTGTGACCTTTATCTGCCATACTTCAAACTGATTCCCGAGCTGAAATTCTGCTTTGGTCTGCTGGACATTATCAGCAGGAAACGCGATGACCTCCTCGACAAGTCAATGATGAAGTTCACCAATAGCGTAGATCGCGGACGAAGCTCGATGATTGTGCTCTCGTTTTATTTTGAATAGCTACGCTTAGTCCCGCCCCAACAGACTTATCGAGTCTTCACCTATGCTGATGAGCCTACGCCTGTAAAGGTCACCGATTGCTCTCTTGAATAGCTTCTTGCTTACTCCAAACTCCGTATATATGTCTTGCGCCGGAGTCTTGTCGCTATAGGGTATTGTTGGGCCGTGTCCTTCGAGATAATGCAGGAGAGTGTCGGAGAAATCGTCGGTCGCAGCTCGCCCACGCTCCAAAGCAAGATCTACTTTTCCGTCAGGACGCACCTTATTAATATACGCGGAGATTCGGTTGCCGGCAAAGAGGGGGCGGAATATCTGGTTGTCGTATATGACTCCTACGGCTCCTTGGTCATGAGAGAAGCCTGGCAGTATAATAGCCTTGAAACCTATGTCGGTCTTCTGCCATACGAGACAGTCTACCTTCATTCCCACACGTAGATTGTCTGGCGTGGGGGTGAGCCACTTCTCTATCTTTGCGCTCGCCATTATGCGCTTGCTCTCGTCATCGAGGTGGATATGTACTATGTATCTTTGTCCCTTGACCATCTTCATTTTCTGCTCGCGAAATGGCACGAACAAATCTTTCTTTGGCCCCCAGTGCAGGAAGGCACCGAAGTTGTTGACCCAAGCTACTTCAAGACAAGCGAAATCACCCACCTGTGCCAAAGGACGGTGCATAGTAGCCACGAGTCGCTCATCTTGATCGAGATAGATGAGGACATCGACGTCTTGGGGGTGAGTAAACTCCACGCCTTCAGGCACTTCACCATTAGGCAAGAGTATCTCGCCACATACAGGACCTCCGTCCAAATAATAACCGAAGTCTACACGTTTGGTGAGACGCAAAGTATTGATTCTGCCGATTTGTATATCTGTTTTCATGATTCACGCTTCACGATTGTTTGCCATAACTTCAATGATCTGTCCGTCCTTCATACGGATAGTACGGTCGGTGAGAGACGCCAGGGTCTCATCGTGGGTCACGATGACGAATGTCTGGCCATAACGGTCACGCAACTCAAAAAAGAGACGATGCAGCTCCTCCTTGTTTGTGGTATCGAGACTGCCCGAAGGCTCATCAGCGAGAATGACATCAGGCTTGTTGACAAGCGCGCGCGCCACAGCCACACGCTGACACTCTCCGCCTGAAAGCTCGCCGGGCTTGTGATGGGCACGCTCAGCAAGTCCCATAAACGACAGTAGCTCCATGGCACGCTGCTCTGCCTCCTGGCGAGATGTTCCTGCAATATATGCAGGCATCATGACATTTTCCAAAGCGGTAAATTCGGGCAGCAGCTGGTGAAACTGGAAGACAAAGCCTATGTGACGGTTGCGAAATTTAGCTAACTGCTTTTGGCTCAGTCCGGTAATCTGCTGCGAGTTGATACTCACCATACCCGAAGTCGGAGCATCGAGCGTGCCCATGATCTGGAGCAGCGTAGTCTTGCCTGCTCCACTCTGACCGACGATGCTGACCACCTCACCGCGGTCAATAGTGAGGTCTATCCCTTTGAGGACCTGCAAAGATCCGAAACTCTTTGTTACTCCCGATACCTGTATCATCTATACAACATTGAATAGCTATTTCACGAAAAACTTTCTCACTTGCTCATAGAAGCTCACTTCCTCCGTATGCTGGCTTTGGGCGAAGGTCATCTCCTCCATAGCACCACCATGCTGGTCAGGAAAGATGATGAGCAGATTGCGCCCGTTATGATTCACGCCCAGTTCCGCGAGCAAGCGTTCCTGAGCATTCTTATACGACACCGTACCCTTGCGTGCCGTAACTACCACCAGAAGTTGGTCCTCAGCCACACTGCTTGCCAACTGAGGGAGGGCACTCCAATGCTCCATCTCACAGTACGAAGCCCTTACACTTGGGTGGCGGTTTCCGACAAACGACTCTATCAGCCGCATCGTATCTTGACGGGCATGAAACGTAGTATGGCAGTTGAGGTTGCCCGAGAGTCGGCACAACCTTTCCAACCAACGATAGAATCCGGCCTCAAACTGTGCACGGCTCGGCACGATGACCGTAATATGGCGCAGAGTACTGAGAGGTGTGGAGATCTTTGCCATCATAATCTGACGGTTTAGCCCGTTGAACAGACTCTGGTGAAACTCGCCCCACATCCTATGCGAGCGATCCATGTGCATGTGCATACCGATGAGAATCTCCGATGCCCTGAACTCTTTGAAGGCATGCTTGATTCCATTGGCAATATTGGCGGCTACTCGTATCTGGGTCTCCACTTGCACCTCGCTTGACGAAGCATATCTCACCACCTGCTCAAGCAGCTGACGGCTCTTTTGCGTACTTACCTCAAGCTGCTCGTCATCATAGACTACACTGAGCGCAGCGAGAGCCTGCTTCCTGTGAGGATTACGCATCAGCGTAGCGAGAAGTATCAGTCTGTTGGCATAATCAGGATATTTGACTGGCACCAATATCTTTTCGTCATCATCGCCAGGTACAAACTCTTCGGGTATCTCCTGATCACGGAGTACAATCTTCTGTGCAGAATGGTCAGTGATAAGGGTAGAGACTATGCAAGTGAGGAGAATCATCAGCACAACGCTGTTGAGGATGTCGTCATTGACGAAAACCTGCCCCTCTGCGTCAACGAGCCTAAGTCCCACCATAACCATCGCAATGGCACCAGCGGCATGGGCAGTAGTGAGACCGAGCATCATAGTGCCGGAACTACGGGGCAACTTGCAGGCAAAGGCCGTCAGATACGATGCAATAGCCTTACCCAAAGTGCCAAGTACGGCTATGACAGCCGTAGTCCACAATACACTCTCGCCCGTATAGACGAGGCGCACATTTATCAGCATTCCCACCCCGATGAGGAAATATGGTATGAATATCGCGTTGCCCGTGAATTCGAGCCTGTTCATCAGTGGCGAGACATGCGGTATATAACGGTTCAGGACCAAGCCCGACAAGAAAGCTCCGAATACACCCTCCAGACCTATGACCTCAGACAATGCTGCACAAAGAAACATGACACTGAGCACAAAGATGAACTGCATTACAGCATCGCTGTACCTGCGCAGGAAATATCGTGCCAAACGCGGTATGATGACCATACAACCTATGCAAAACAGGACGAACTGCCCCCAGAAGCGCACCCAAAACATCAGACTGCCACCACCCTGTACTGCTGCCACGAGCCAAGCCAGACCGACAAGCGAGAGTGTTAGTGAGAACAGCGTAGCCCCCACACTCATATAGACACTCGGCTTCTTCTGCAAGCCATAGCGACTGACGATGGGGTAAGCGATGAGGGTGCTCGACGACATCATGCACCCCAGCAATACCGACACTCCCTCCGTATAGCCCAGCATCAGTCTCGACCCAACGTATACCAATGCCAGAGGCAAGGCAAACGCAAGTATGCCGAACAATGCCACCCTGCGCCAATTTCGCACCATACCACTGAGGTCAAGCTCCAATGCTGCAAGAAACATTATATAATATAGTCCGACACGCCCGAACAACTCAAACGAGTTGTCTCTCTCCAAAAGATTCAAGCCGTAAGGCCCCACCACTACGCCAGATAGCACCAATCCAATGATATGGGGTATACGCAAGCGTCCCATCACTATGGGCGAGAGCAACACGATGAGCAGCACCACAAAGAAAATCAGCGTGGGCTCCTGTATCAATGCCTCAGATGTGGACGTCGCAATTGCCAAAAACAATATTTTCATGCGCTTTTATTGACAAAGTTACGCATTTTTATCAAAATTCCTCATATCAAAACACTTTTTATAGCAAATAATTCGCTAATTTTGCACGCAAAAATTCTAAACACGCATAAAACATACCAACATTATGAAAATTGCAATCGTAGGAGCAAGCGGGGCTGTAGGACAGGAATTCCTGCGCGTGCTTGACCAGAGAAATTTCCCGATCGATGAACTGATGCTTTTCGGCAGCCAGCGGAGTGCTGGCACGAAATACACATTTCGAGGCAAGGAGATAGAAGTCAAGCTACTCCAACACAACGATGATTTCAAAGGAGTCGACATCGCCTTCACCAGTGCCGGAGGCAGCACAAGCAAAGAGTTTGCGGAAACCATCACCAAGCATGGCGCAATAATGATTGACAACTCAAGCGCATTCCGTATGGACGAGGACGTGCCTCTCGTAGTACCTGAGTGCAATGCTGCAGATGCCCTCACCCGCCCTCGCGGCATCATCGCCAATCCCAACTGTACTACCATCATGATGGTCGTAGCCCTTCAAGCCCTGGAAAACATCTCACACATCAGACGCATCCACGTGGCAAGCTATCAGGCAGCAAGCGGAGCAGGAGCCGCAGCTATGGCAGAACTCTATGAGCAGTATCGTCAGGTACTCGCAGGCGAAAAGCCCACCATAGACAAATTCGCATATCAGCTCGCATTCAACGTAATCCCTCAGATAGACACATTTACAGACAATGGCTATACCAAAGAGGAGATGAAGATGTACCACGAAACCAAGAAGATTATGCACACCGACGCAGACTGCTCGGCAATGTGCGTACGAGTCCCCTCGCTGCGTTGCCATAGTGAAAGCGTATGGGCTGAGACAGAACGCCCCGTAAGCCCCGAAGAGTTCAAGGAGGCAATAAGGCAGGCTCCTGGCCTGCAACTTGAGGACGACCCTGCCAACAAGGTTTATCCCATGCCTCTCTTCCACGAGAACTGCGACGATGTGTACGTAGGTCGTATCCGCAAGGACATTGCCAACCCCAATGGTATCACATTCTGGCTCGTCAGCGATCAAATCAAGAAAGGAGCAGCCCTCAATGCCGTACAAATAGCAGAATGGCTCATTGAGAATGATCCGTCATTCGTGAAGTAGTAACTGAAGTTTTGAGGATAAATGTAGGGGGGAGCGGTCACCGCTCCCCCCTACATTATTATAGATACGTATCAATACCATTTGTCAGGCATACCACTTCCCGACTTGTACCACTTGTTGAGAATCAAATCAAACTGGAGAGTGGAATAGGCAGGAATTGCGTCTCTGGCAGTGCCCCCATAGCCCAGTTGGTGTGGTATGTAGACTATCCAGTGGTCGCCCTCATGCATATTCTGGAGAGCTGTACTGAAACCAGCTACAGAACCGCTGATACCCATGGGAATCGGAGATGAAGTCTGGGGAGAATAGTCACCATAGAAGGTGGTGGTGAAGATTTCCTGTACCTTGGCCGGCGCACCTTCGTTGGTAGCGAGATTGTCTATTTCGAGCAACTTGCCACGGAAACTGACAAAGACTGAGTCGGAATACTGAGGAGTACCCTTCTGGGCAGACTCCGTACGCAACTGTCCTACGTCCTGACCTGCACCCTCATAGACACTCTGATATTGGTCGTATATACTCGACATCTTGTGTACATAGATGTAGTCATGAATCTCACCTTCTGTATCTTGAATCTTGGTATAGGATTTTATCCTGAGCCAATTGGCAGGGTCAGCGGCAGCCGAGTCAGCTATCTGCTGTAGCCAAACCTCGTTGCGCTGCTGCCAGTCGTGATACACATCTACGGCAGGGCTATCCTCGCTGCACGACTGCACGAAGAGGACTCCAGCCATCAATATGAGCACATATCGGAACTTCTTGTTGAGGGACATGGATATTGTCTTTGGGATATTTACTGCAAATTCTTGAGAAGAGTAGTAATGCTGACCTTCTCTTCGATGATACCCTGCAAGTCAGCAATATTGACTCTGTGCTGCTCCATAGTATCGCGGTCGCGCAAGGTGACGGTATTGTCCTGAAGCGTCTGCTGGTCTACGGTGACACAATAAGGACAGCCTATGGCATCCATACGGCGATAGCGCTTGCCTATCTGGTCTTTCTCCTCATACTTGCAGTTAAAGTGGAAACGAAGATCCCTGATTATCTCCTGAGCCTTCTCGGGCAGCCCATCCTTCTTGGTAAGAGGGAATACCGCAAGCTTTACTGGAGCAAGGGCTGCAGGCAGATGCAGCACTGTACGAGTCTGCCCATCAGGAAGCTGCTCCTCCTCGTATGAGTGACACATAATCGAAAGGAACATGCGGTCTACACCTATTGAGGTCTCGATGACATACGGTATATAAGACTCATTGGTCTCAGGGTCAAAGTACTCGATCTTCTTGCCGGAATACTTGGAGTGCTGACCGAGGTCAAAGTTAGTACGTGAATGGATACCCTCTACCTCCTTAAAGCCAAACGGCATGTGAAACTCGATGTCAGTGGCAGCATTGGCGTAGTGAGCAAGCTTGTCATGGTCATGGAAGCGATAGTTTTCAGCCCCGAAACCAAGATTTTGATGCCACTTCATACGAGTCTGCTTCCACATATCGAACCACTGAAGCTCAGTACCGGGTTTGACAAAGAACTGCATCTCCATCTGCTCGAATTCACGCATACGGAAGATGAACTGACGTGCCACAATCTCGTTGCGGAAAGCCTTGCCTATCTGAGCTATACCGAAGGGGAGTTTCATACGCCCCGTCTTCTGCACATTGAGATAGTTGACAAATATACCCTGGGCAGTCTCAGGACGCAAGTATATCTTGCTCGCTCCGTCAGCAGTAGAGCCCACCTCAGTAGAGAACATCAGATTGAACTGACGCACCTCGGTCCAATTGCGAGTACCGGAGATGGGGCATACTATCTCCTCATCGAGGATTATCTGGCGAAGCTCTTCGAGGTTGCCGTCATTGAGAGCCTTTGCAAACCGCTCGTGGAGGGCATCACGCTTCTGAGCCTGTTCGAGCACACGTGGATTAGTGGCGCGGAACTGCGCTTCGTCAAAAGCATCGCCATATTTCTTGGCCGCCTTTGCAACCTCCTTGTCTATCTTCTCGTCATACTTGGCGAGCTGATCCTCGATAAGGACATCAGCGCGATAACGCTTCTTCGAATCGCGGTTGTCAATCAGAGGATCATTGAAAGCATCGACGTGACCACTGGCCTTCCACGTAGTAGGGTGCATAAAGATGGCAGCATCTATGCCCACGATATTCTCGTGGAGCAGCACCATTGACTGCCACCAATATTGCTTGATATTGTTTTTAAGCTCCACACCATTCTGACCATAGTCATAGACTGCTCCGAGTCCATCATAGATATCACTTGATGGAAAAACGAATCCGTACTCCTTACAGTGTGAGATAATTTTCTTGAAAACGTCTTCTTGTTGTGCCATTGTTTTTTGTGTAATTTAGTCCTATTTGGTGCAAATTTACGTATAGTTTTTGGAAAAACAGACCTGTTTTGGCTTTTTTATAATGTGAACAGCAAAATATTGCTGTGAAAATTTGGTATTCACATCAAAAAAGCGTAGCTTTGCCGACTGTAAACAAAAATGCACCTTAGATGAGACAGCTTAAAATCACCAAAAGTATCACGAGTCGTGACAGTCAGTCACTCGACAAATACCTTCAGGAAATAGGTCGCGAACAACTGCTCACAGTCGAAGAAGAGGTCGAACTGAGCCAGCGTATCCGCAAGGGAGACCGCCGTGCGCTTGATATTTTGGTCAAGAGCAACCTGCGCTTTGTGGTATCCGTAGCCAAACAATACCAGAATCAGGGTCTGAGCCTCCCCGACCTCATCAACGAGGGCAATGTGGGACTAATCAAGGCAGCCGAGAAATTTGACGAGACCCGTGGCTTCAAATTCATTTCGTACGCTGTATGGTGGATTCGCCAGACCATCCTTCAAGCCCTTGCAGAGCAAAGCCGCATCGTCCGTCTGCCATTGAACCAAGTCAGTGCTGTCAACAAAATCTCAAAAGCCATCACCAAATTTGAGCAAGAATTTGAGCGTAAGCCCAGTCCGGAGGAGCTGGCAGAGCTGGTCAACGAGCTGCCAGAGAAAATCAATGACTCGCTCCGCGCCAGCGGACGCCACGTGAGCGTCGACGCCCCCTTCGTGGAAGGCGAAGACAATAGCCTGCTTGATGTGATGGAGAACTCCGATGCCCCGAGTGCCGACAACACACTCATCAGCGAATCGCTGGCAATGGAAATAAGCCGCGCACTCGATATCCTCAACGAGCGCGAACGCGACATCATAGAACTGAGTTTCGGCATTGCCCAGCCCGAGATGACATTAGAGGAGATCGGTGACCGTTTCGGCCTGACACGCGAGCGTGTGCGCCAGATTCGCGAGAAAGCTATCCGCAAACTACGCAACGCCAACAAAAAGAGCCTGCTCAGGAGTTATCTGGGATAGCCCCCCTGCTCACCAAATTCGGGGAACTTGACAGGTATCGACCCCCCGAGCACAGATTGTTCAGAAAGCTCCACCACCGACGACCACAAAGCAGCATCATATACGTCCATATCGAAAGACGGCTCCTCAAGGCCGTCTTTTCTATTGGCAAGCACCCTCTCCATGACCTCCGCTATACGGAGATCCATCATATAGTTCATCACATTAGAGACCCCAAGCTGTCGACCTTTGTCTATCATCACCCTATACTTAGGAGATATCCAGCTCTCCACATACTGCACAGCCTCGTCTCCCATCAAAGTGATAGTCCTCGGGTTGGAACCCTCGGTCTGAATCTGTATCGTTGGGGTAGGATACTTCTGCGCATAGCCCAACACACCACATACAGTCTGCATACGATTGTAAGGACGCGGCGTAGAGATGTCATAGTGCAAGAGCATCGACACACCGCAACGCGTACGAATGAGCGAAGTATTAGTATGGTCGCCCGGTATCTGTGACGACAGCGATACTATATAGTCGAGCGAGTCGCCCTCAGGCAGCAACTGACACATAGGGCCGAGAGCATGTGTAGGATACGGGTTGCCAGCATGACGGCGTCCCTGATTGCGCATCCAACCGTCGGGCACGGTATGAGCATAAGCCCCTTCGAGATGTTTTATCCTGCCGAAAAGCCCCTGTCTGACCATCTCAACGATGCCGAGATGCCACGTATCATAGCAGCAGTTTTCGAGTATGATACAATGACGATGCGTCTCGCGGGCTACACGGACTATCGTATGACACTCAGCAATAGTCAAGACAGCCGGCACTTCGAGAGCCACATCCTTACCCGCCCTCATAGCCTCGACCGCCATGGTAGCGTGCCACTCCCACGGAGTACATATCCAGACAAGGTCTACCTCAGGCAGCCTCACCACCTGACGCCAATCCCTGTCAGTGTCACACTCGACAACGACGTTAATACTCTCCACAAAACGTAGCCTGTCACGAGTAGCCCGACCACGCTGCCCCATTCCTATGATTGCTATGTTTATCATTATATATCTGATATACCTTGCTCCTTTGCATGCTTTATCTGCCGCCACACCTCATCCTTGAGTCCCAGACCATCGTATTGCGGATTAGTCACTATCTGATGACGTATCCACGTACTGCTCATATCCACTAGAGGAAACTGGGCAAACCTTACATCGCCCCCACGCTCGACAGAGCCTATCTGACCAAGAGAGTCACCACCCTGCTGACTACGAGGCAATACTATGACCCTATAGCTGCCCAGGATTTCCTGCCAATGATACCAACGCTCAAAGATGGCCCAGTTGTCCCAACCCACGACAAGCACAAACTCACGCTCAGGATAACGTCGCGAGAGAGCCAGCAACGTATCCGCCATATAGTTAGGACGTGGCAGTCCAAACTCAATATCAGAGACCTCCACCCCGCCAATACCACTCACAGCCAGACGAGCGAGAGCAAGTCGCAGCCCGTCGTCCCAAAGACAATCACTGCACTTGAGAGGATTCTGAGGGCTGACTACGAGCCAAAGCTCATCGACCATACCCGTACTCACGAGACGCTCCGCCATGGCGGTATGCCCCACGTGTATAGGGTTGAAACTGCCGCCATAGACCCCCGTAATAATCCTGGAGTGAACGTGATTATACATCATGCCTGTACGCTTCTGTTCACAAAGTTAGGAATTATCATCGAGAAATGAGCAACTTTTGTCCGACTTTGTTGAGATTTTTATAAAAAATTCGTATCTTTGCAAGTGAACAAAATAATTGGGAATGATTTTATCAATGACAGGCTACGGCAAGGCCTCCATAGTTTTCCGTGACAAGAAGATTACCGCCGAAATCCGCTCGCTCAACAGCAAACTGCTCGATCTCACCACCCGCATCGCACCCCTCTACCGCGAGAAAGAGATGGAGATTCGCGCCATGATTTCCGAGACACTTGAGCGAGGCAAGGTTGAATTCTGCCTTTGGATAGAGCGCGAGGAGACAGCACAGGCAGCCAACATCGACGGCACACTTGCCGCCTCGTACTACAAACAGATTTTAGAAATATCCAAGACTCGCGACATCCCCACCCCTACAGAGCCCTGGCAGTTACTACTGCGAATGCCCGACGTGATTAACAAGCAGGAAATGCAGGAAGAGCTCAGCGCAGAGGAATGGGACGTAGCACGCTCCGCCATCAAGTCAGCCATCGGGCAACTCATGGATTTCCGCCGTCAGGAAGGAGCCGCCCTTGAAAACAAATTCCGCGAGAAAGTCGACAACATCGAGACACTTCTCCAGAGTATCGAGCCCTACGAAAAGGCAAGGACACTCAAGATACGCCAACGTTTAGAAGACGCGCTCTCCGCAATACCCGAAGTAGACTACGATCGAGGACGACTCGAACAAGAGATGATTTTCTACATCGAGAAGCTCGACATCAACGAAGAGAAACAACGACTGTCCAACCACCTCAACTACTTCCGCACCACCCTCGACGGCCCTCACGGCCAAGGCAAGAAGCTGGGATTCATAGCCCAAGAGATGGGGCGCGAAATCAACACCACCGGCAGCAAGTCAAATCAAGCCGAGATGCAGAAAATCGTAGTAAAGATGAAAGACGAACTCGAGCAGATCAAAGAGCAAGTATTGAACGTGATGTAAGGAATCCATCGACATGAGAGGAAAACTATTGATTTTCTCCGCGCCAAGCGGATCGGGCAAGAGCACCATAGTAAACTGGCTGATGAAAGAACACCCCGAACTAAAGATGTCATTCAGCATCAGCGCCACATCACGTCCGCCACGCAGCAACAACGGAGTGATGGAAAGAGACGGCGTAGAGTACTACTTCCTCACCCCCGAAGAGTTCCGCCAAAAGATAAAAGCAGGCGAGTTTCTCGAATACGAAGAAGTATACCACGACCGCTTCTACGGCACCCTGCGCAGCCAAGTCGAAGCCCTTCTCGACAAAGGACACAACGTAGTGCTTGACATAGACGTCAAGGGTGGCATCAATATCAAGAAGATGTACGGCCTCCAAGCCATGAGCATGTTCATACAGCCCCCATCAGTCGCAGAGCTACGCCGCCGTCTCGAAAGCCGCGGCAGCGACACCCCCGACCAGATACAGATACGTTTGGACAAGGCAGAATACGAAATGTCCTTTGCCCCCCAATTTGACCACATCATAGTCAACGACGACCTTGACAAGGCCAAAGCCGAAGCCCTGACGCTAATCACAGACTTCACACACGACGCAGACTAACCATGGCGACAATCCTGACCATAGAGACAAGCACCAACGTATGTTCGGTAGCCGTAGCCGAAGACAACCACGTCATATTCCACCAGGAAGACATGGAAGGTCCATCTCACGCAGTACAATGCGGAGTATTCGTCCAAGACGCCCTCTCATTTGCCGAAAGCCACGCCATACCCCTCGACGCCGTAGCCGTAAGCGAAGGTCCAGGCAGCTACACAGGCCTGCGTATCGGGACGAGCATGGCCAAAGGAGTAGCATACGGACGCAACGTGCCCCTCATCAGCATTCCCACCCTCGAACTCATGAGCGTCCCCGTACTACTCTACCACGAAGAAATCCCCGAAGACTCCCTCCTCGTCCCAATGATCGATGCACGCCGCATGGAAGTCTACGCCGCCGTCTACGACAGGTCACTCAAGCGCATACGAGACATCAGCCCCGACATTGTCACAGCCGACACCTACGCCCCATACCTTGACCGCGGTCCCGTAGTATTCTTCGGCAACGGTTCAGACAAGACCAAGACAGTCATACGACATCCCAACGCCATCTTCATCGAAGGCATCACCCCTCTGGCCAGCAATGCAGGCCCTCTGGCAGAGATGCGATTCCGCCGCAACGAGTTTGCCGACACCGCATATTTCGAACCATTTTATCTCAAAGAGTTTCAAGCCACCATATCCAAGCCCCTATTATAATCCCCCCGTCACACAATTCATACCAACGACATCTATGAAAGAATTCCGATACAACACCGAACTGGAAAAAATCACCATGAAAGAATACGGGCGTACCGTACAAGAGATGGTAAACCATTGCCTCACGATCGAAGACAGAGAAGAGCGTCAGAGATGCGCCAACACCATCATACAGACCATGGCACGACTCACTCAAGAGAACCCCACCAACCCCATCGTCCAGACCAAGTTGTGGAATCACCTCGCCATTATTTCCGACTTCAAACTGGACATCGACTACCCCGTACAGATTATCCAGAAGGAGTACGTCATGCAACGCCCCCGCCCCATGTCCACACCACAGACCCAGATCAAACACCGCCACTACGGCCACATCATCGAGCAAGCCCTCGACCGGCTGAAAGACATGGAAGAAGGTCCCGAGCGCGATGCCCTCGCAGGTCAAGTAGCAGACCGTATGCGACAGAGCCTCTTCACCTGGAACCCCGACGTAATGAGCGAAGAAAAAGTCATACGCGACCTCGAGCACTACACACAATCACAAGAAATAGTAAAATCGCTCGAAGGCCACAAGTTCGCACCGCTGCAAAACGTATCAACATCAATCCTGCCCAGCAAGAGGAAGTCAAAGAAATACAACAAAATATAACCTCCCCATGGCAGCATTCATCATCGAAGGCGGACACCCGCTAAAGGGAAGCATCACACCCCAGGGAGCAAAAAACGAAGCCCTGCAAGTCCTCTGCGCCACGCTGCTCACCGACGAGCCCGTACGCATCAGCAATATCCCCGACATCGACGACGTCAACAACCAGATACGCCTGCTGCAAGACATCGGAGTCAAGGTACACCAGCACGCCAAAGGCGACTACACCTTTCAGGCAGACGAAATCGACACCCGATTCGTACAGAGCGACGAGTTTCTTGAACGCTGTTCGCGTCTGCGCGGCAGCGTGATGCTCATCGGGCCACTCGTAGCACGCTTCGGTCACGCCATGGTAAGCAAGCCCGGAGGCGACAAGATCGGGCGTCGCCGACTCGACACCCATTTTCTGGGCATACAAAAACTTGGAGCCCAATTCAGCTATGACTCCCAGCGCGAAGTCTTCGACATACACGCAGGCCGCCTACAAGGCTCATACATGCTACTCGACGAAGCCTCCGTCACCGGCACGGCCAACATCGTAATGGCAGCAGTCCTTGCCCAAGGGCAGACCACCATCTACAACGCAGCCTGCGAGCCCTATCTTCAGCAGCTATGTCTCATGCTCAACCGCATGGGAGCCCACATCAGCGGCATCGCCTCCAACCTCCTCACCATACAAGGCGTAGACACACTCCACGGCACCACCCACACCATTCTGCCAGACATGATAGAAGTAGGCTCCTTCATAGGCATGGCAGCAATGTGCGGCGAAGGGATACGCATCGAAAACGTCAACTACGACAAGCTCGGCATCATACCAGCCACATTCCGCCGCCTTGGCATCACCGTAGAGCAGCAAGGCGACGACATCTATATCCCCCGTCAGGATCACTACCAGATAGAATCCTTCATCGACGGATCATTCATGACCATAGCCGACGCACCCTGGCCCGGACTCACCCCCGACCTGCTCAGCGTCCTGCTCGTCGTCGCCACACAAGCCAAAGGCAGCGTCCTCATACACCAGAAGATGTTTGAGAGCCGACTGTTTTTCGTCGACAAACTCATTGACATGGGCGCACAGATCATACTCTGCGACCCACACCGCGCCGTCGTCGTCGGTCACAACAAAGAATTCCAGCTCCGCGCAGGCCGCATGACCTCGCCCGACATACGCGCAGGCATTGCCCTGCTCATCGCAGCACTCAGCGCCGACGGCACAAGCCGCATTGACAACATCGTCCAGATAGACCGCGGATACGAAAACATCGAGAAGCGACTCAACGCCCTCGGAGCAAAAATCACCCGAGAATGACCACACACACCGAGCCAGTCAACACCGACACCTGCTACAAGATAGGCATCATCACCCGCACCCACGGCACCCGTGGCGAGCTGTCGATAAATTTCACCGACGATGTCTGGGACAGAGCAGACGCCGACTACATCTTCCTCATGGTCGACGGCATACTCGTACCATTCTTTCTCGAAGAATGGCGTTTCCGCAGCGACAGCGTAGCCCTGCTCAAGTTTCAATCGATAGACACGAGCGAAGCCGCCCAAGAGTGGGTAGGCTGCGAAGTATGGTTCCCACACAGCCTCACCCCCGAGCCCACCGACGCCGACACATACACATGGCGCAGCTTCACAGGCTGGACCATCATCGACCAAGAGGCAGGAGAACTCGGCACGATAGACCACGTCGAAGACACCACCGCCAACACACTATTTTGCGTTGGCACACATCTGATACCAGCCAACGAAGCCTTCATCACAAGCATCGACGCCAAGACACGCACCATTCACACCAAACTGCCCCAAGGGCTATTAGAATTATGAAACGCAAGATCTGCATACTCGGTTCAACCGGTTCGATAGGCACCCAAGCCCTCGAAGTCATCAGCCAGCACAGCGACCAGTTTGAAGCATACGTACTCACCGCAGGCAGCAATGCCGACCTACTCATCAAGCAAGCGCGTCAGTTCAACCCCTGCGCCGTAGTCATAGCCGACGAGACACGATACGACCTCGTCAGCCAAGCCCTGTCAGACCTCCCCATACAAGTATACACCGGCAGCGACGCGCTCTGCCAGGTAGTCACTATGGAGCCCATCGACATGGTACTCACAGCCCTCGTAGGCTTCAGTGGCCTCAAGCCCACCATATCCGCCATCAAGTCACACAAGACCATCGCCCTCGCCAACAAAGAGACCCTCGTCGTAGCCGGCGAGCTCATCACCCATCTCTGCATGGAGCACAACGTAGCCATGCTCCCCGTAGACAGCGAGCACAGCGCCATCTTCCAAAGCCTCATGGGCGAGCACAGCGCCATAGAGAAAATCATACTCACCGCCAGTGGAGGACCATTCCGCACATACAGCCCCGACGAGATGCTCCACGTCACAGCCACCCAAGCCCTCAAGCACCCCAACTGGGAAATGGGAGCCAAGATAACCATCGACTCAGCCAGCATGATGAACAAAGGCTTTGAAGTCATCGAAGCCAAGTGGCTCTTCGACATCGAGCCCGAGCGCATACAAGTCGTAGTACACCCACAGAGCATCATACACAGCGCCGTCCAGTTTGAAGACGGAGCCGTCAAAGCCCAGCTCGGGATGCCCGACATGCGCGTCCCCATACAGCTGGCACTCTCCTACCCCCAACGACTGAAAAGCAGTTTTCCACGCATCGACTGGTGGGACATGCCAGACCTCAGCTTTGAGCGACCCGACCTCAACCGCTTCCCCTGCCTCGCCCTCGCCTACGAAGCCACCCGTCGCAAGGGCAATGCCCCCTGCGTCCTCAACGCAGCCAACGAAGTCGTCAACCTCGCATTCCGCCAAGAGCGATGCGCATTTCTCCAGATGGCCGACGTCATATCCGAGACCCTCGCGCGCGTACCATACATAGAAAACCCCACCCTCGAAGACTACCTCGCCACCGACGCCGAATCGCGCCGCGTGGCATCTCAGCTACTATCCTAAAGAAATATGGAATACAATATCATACTCATCAAGGCCCTTCAGCTCATCTGCAGTCTGAGCCTACTGGTCGTCCTCCACGAAGGCGGACACTTCCTCTTTGCGAAACTCAACGGAGTCAAGGTCGAGAAGTTCTACATGTTCTTCAACCCCTACTTCCATCTGTTCTCCACGCGCGACAAGTGGTTCACCCGACTCTTCCCCTACTTCAAAGACAACGAGACAGAGTACGGCATCGGTTGGATACCACTCGGCGGCTACGTCAGCATCTCCGGAATGGTCGACGAGACCAAAGACGCCAAAGACATCACAGCCGAAGTCCACGACTACGACTTCATGTCCAAGAAAGTCTGGCAACGGTTTCTCATCATGTTTGGCGGCGTGCTCGTCAATTTCATCACCGCCTTTGTCCTCTACACCGCCATCATGTACACCTGGGGTCAGGAAGTCCTCCCCATGCGCAACATCACCGACGGACTCGTCTACAACCAGCAAGCCAAAGAGATAGGCTTCCGCAACGGCGACCTCCCCATCAAGGCCGACGGCGAAGAAATCGCCAACTTTGACGGCAACCTCTTCATGCTCATCTCCGAAGCAAACACCGTCACCGTCCTTCGCGACGGCAAAGAAGTCGAGCTCACCATGCCCGAAGGAGGAGTCAGCCTGCTCGAAATGAGCAAGAGCCCCCACTTCCTCAGCATGGCCATTCCCCCCATAGTTGCCGAAGTCCCAAAAGGCACACCAGCCCACAAAGCAGGCATCACCCCCGGCACACGCATACTCCAGCTCGACGACAAAACCATCGAAGACGCCAGCGACGTCAGCCTCCACCTCCTCTCCAAGCAAGACATACTCAATGCCGAAGGCTGCACCCACAAAGACAGCCTCCAAGCCATGCGCCTCGTGAGCATCGTCCGATATAAAGACGCAAAAGACCCCGACACACTCACACTCCAACTCGGCAACGACCTCAAGATGGGAGTAGCTTGGGATTTGGCACACCAGAAGAACTACAAGACCGAGACCCTCCACTACAGCCTTCTCGAAAGCATACCAGCAGGCTGTCGTCACGCATGGACCACCTTCACCAACTACGTCATCTCGCTCAAGTACCTGTTCTCCAAGGAAGGAGCCCAATCCGTCGGTTCGTTCATCACCATCGCCAACCTCTTCCCCTCAATGTGGGACTGGCAAATCTTCTGGAACATGACCGCTTTTCTCAGCATCATACTTGCCGTCATGAACATTCTCCCCATACCCGGACTCGACGGAGGACACATCATGATACTTCTCTACGAAGCCATCGTCGGACGCCAGCCCTCACCCAAGGCCATGGAGTATATCGAAAAAGTCGGACTCCTCCTGCTCCTTGCCCTGATGATACTCGCCCTCGGCAACGACTTCTTCCGTTACATACTTTAGAAACCCTTCACTACAGCGTGCCACATGCTGTGACGCGCCTCAGGGTTCAGTCTCTCAAGCATCATCAGATACTCACCCATATCCCTACGCCGTGTCCTCTCCTCATAAGGGCACGGCCTTTTCTGTCTAAGAAATCCACGCTCCTCAGCCATCTCCCTAAGCCACTGCTCGGAGACCATACACAAAGGCCTTATTACACACAGCGGATAGTGCCTCATCGGCATAGACGGCCGCATCGTCGTAAGCGAGCCCTCATAAGTCATATTCATCAGCAAGGTAATGAGAAAATCATCCTGATGATGCCCCAACGCCACCTTGTTGAACCCCCTCTCCACAGCGAAGTCAAACAAAGCCCTCCTCCTATACCTCGCACAGAGGAAACAACGCGTCTTGCGCCCGTCCCTACTCTCGTCAAAACGCGTATGAATGACATGCAAAGCAACACCACAGTCCCTGCAAAACCCCTCCAGATACTCCACGTCGGACTCATAAGGGATATTGTCCATCACGACATAAGCCGCCTCCACCCTAATCGACGGTTTGAAAATCCTCGCCCTCGCCCCAAGCAAAGTCACCAAAGCCAGCGAGTCCTTCCCACCAGAAAGCCCCACAAGAATCCTGTCACCATCTTCTATCAGTCCGAAACGAACACAGGCCTCATCAAATTTTCTCTTTA
>CALZJL010000006.1 GCA_945787625.1 uncultured Prevotellaceae bacterium | reverse complement strand
AAGCCGATGGATCCGTGATGTTGCGCATGAACAACACTGTGCTCCTGGCCACTGTCTGTGCCGCCAAGGATGCTGTCCCTGGCACTGATTTCATGCCCCTACAAGTAGAGTATCGCGAGAAGTACAGCGCAGCAGGTCGCTTCCCCGGAGGTTTCACCAAGCGCGAGGGCAAGGCAAACGATGAAGAGATTCTGACCTGCCGACTCGTAGATCGCGCACTGCGCCCGCTCTTCCCCTCCAATTATCATGCCGAGGTCTACGTCAATGTCATACTCTTCAGTGCAGACGGTGTAGATATGCCCGATGCCCTCGCAGGCTTTGCCGCCAGTGCTGCCCTAAGTTGCAGCGACATTCCATTTGAGGGTCCTATCAGCGAGGTGCGAGTAGCCCGTGTAGACGGTGAGTTTGTCATCAACCCCACATACGCCCAGCTCCAGAAGGCAGACATGGATCTTATGGTCGGAGCCACAGAGGAAAACATAATGATGGTTGAAGGCGAGATGAAAGAAGTTCAGGAGACCGATTTGCTCGCTGCACTCAAAGCAGCCCATGAAGCCATCAAGCCGATGTGTCAGCTGCAGAAAGAGCTCGCCAAGGATCTCGGCACCGACGTCAAGCGAGAATACTGTCACGAAGTCAACGATGACGAGCTGCGCGAAGCCGTCAAGGTTGCATGCTATGACAAGGCATACGACGTCACCAAGCAAGGCTTAGAGAAGCACGCACGTGCCGAAGCCTTTGAGGCGATACGCGAAGATTTCAAGGTATCATACGCCGAGGCTCACACCGACATGACTGAGGAGGAGCTCGCAGAGAAGAACACCCTCATAGACCGCTACTACCACGACGTTGAAAAGGACGCCATGCGTCGCTGTATCCTCGACGAAGGCATACGTCTCGACGGACGCAAGACCGATGAGATACGCCCCATCTGGTGCGAAGTCAGCCCTCTTCCCATGCCTCACGGTAGTGCTATTTTCACACGCGGTGAAACCCAGTCTCTCTCTACTACTACCCTCGGTACCAAGCTTGATGAGAAGATGATAGACAACGTCCTTGACAAGAGCTATCAGCGCTTCCTGCTCCACTACAACTTCCCACCTTTCTCTACAGGCGAAGCCAAGGCACAGCGTGGCGTAGGCAGACGTGAGATAGGACACGGCCATCTAGCATGGCGCGGTCTGAAGGGACAGATACCAGCCGACTACCCCTACACAATCCGCGTAGTCAGCGACATACTCGAGTCCAACGGTTCATCATCAATGGCCACCGTATGTGCAGGTTGCCTATCATTGATGGACGCCGGAGTGCCCCTCACCGCCCCCGTCAGCGGCATAGCCATGGGTCTAATCAAGAACCCCGGTGAAGACAAATATGCTGTACTCTCGGATATCCTCGGTGACGAAGACCACCTCGGTGACATGGATTTCAAGACCACCGGCACCCCCAACGGTCTCACTGCCACACAGATGGATATCAAATGTGATGGCCTAAGCTATGAGATACTTGAGAAAGCTCTGATGCAGGCCAAGGCAGGTCGTGAGCATATCCTCGCTGAGATGCTCAAGACCCTTGATGCTCCACGTCCAGAGCTCAAACCCCATGTGCCACGCATTGAGCAGATGATTATCCCCAAAGAGTTTATAGGCGCAGTCATAGGCCCCGGCGGCAAGATAATCCAAGGCATGCAGGAAGATACAGGTGCCACGATTACCATCGACGAAGTCGACGGCGTAGGCAAGATACAAGTGTCCGGTCCTAACAAGGAAAGCATCGATTCCGCACTGAGCAAGATAAAGGCAATCGTAGCAGTGCCAGAGGTAGGAGAGGTCTACGAAGGTACTGTACGAAGCATCATGCCCTATGGCTGCTTCGTAGAGTTCATGCCAGGCAAAGACGGTCTGCTCCACATCTCAGAGATCGATTGGAAGCGTCTTGAGACTGTCGAGGAGGCAGGAATCAATGAGGGCGACAAGCTCCAAGTCAAGCTCGTAGACATAGACCCAAAGACAGGCAAATACAAGCTCAGTCGCCGCGTGCTAATCGACAAGCCCGAAGGCTACGTAGAGCGTGAGCGTCGACCACGTCCTGAGCGTTCCGAGCGTCGACCACGCCCTGAGCGTGGTGAGCGTGGTGAGCGCGGCGAGCGTCGTCCACGCCCCGAGAGTCCAGCACCAGCACCAGAAACAGAGGTAGAGGCATAAGCCCACCTCTGTCTCCGTGCTACACATTTATATATAAATAAGGTATCCAAGTTTCGCAGATGAGTGAAACTTGGATACTTTTTTCTATATCGCGTCCCGATATTCCCGTTCAAGCGTCGATATTGGCAAACGTAGCGTTCTGTTCGATAAACTCACGTCGCGGACCTACATCCTCGCCCATCAGCATAGAAAATACGTAGTCAGCCTGCGCGGCATCATCGACTGTAACCTGCTTGAGCAAGCGACGCTCAGGATCCATCGTTGTCTCCCACAACTGCTCAGGATTCATCTCACCGAGACCTTTGTAGCGCTGCGTATGCACGCTGTCCTCCTTTCCAGCTCCATAGGTCTGGATAAAGCGTACACGATCCTCCTCCGTATAGCAGTACTCCTCGTTCTTGCCTATGGTGCAACGATAGAGTGGCGGAGTAGCAATGTAAAGATGCCCGTTACGAATGAGCTCAGGCATATAGCGATAGAATAGCGTCATGAGCAGAGTGTCGATATGCGAACCGTCGACATCAGCATCGGTCATGATGATGGTCTTATAGTAGCGCAACTTGTCATAGTTGGCCTCCTTCGAATCCTCGCCCAAGCCAAAGCGCACACCGAGAGCCTGGATGATATTGTTCACCTCCTCATGCTCGAAAGCCTTATGCCACATGACGCGCTCCACATTGAATATCTTACCGCGTATAGGCAGTATCGCTTGGAAGTGACGATTACGACCCTGCTTGGCACTACCACCAGCCGAGTCACCCTCGACGATAAAAAGCTCGCAGTTGGCAGCATCCTTGTCCGAACAGTCTGCCAGCTTGCCTGGCAGTCCACCACCAGCCATAGGAGACTTGCGCTGCACGCTTTCACGAGCTTTGCGGGCAGCCACACGCGCAGTAGCGGCGAGAATCACCTTGTCAACGATAAACTTTGCCTCGTGAGGGTGCTCTTCGAGATAGTTCGTGAGAGCTTCGCCCACAGCCTGTTGCACAGCACCAGCCACCTCACTATTGCCTAACTTAGTCTTGGTCTGACCCTCAAACTGAGGCTCTGCCACCTTGACCGAGATGACCGCCGTCAGACCCTCACGAAAGTCCTCACCGCTTATCTCCACGTGGTTCTTAGCCAGCTTCTCAAGCTCCTTGGTACACTGCTGCTCGGCGTAAGACTTGAGCGTACGAGTCAGAGCAGTACGAAAACCCTGCAAGTGCGTGCCACCCTCAATAGTATTGATATTGTTGACATAAGAGTGGAGGTTCTCCGAATAGCCCGTATTGTACATGATAGCAATCTCAATGGGCACATTCTGCTTCTCAGTATTGAGATAGATGACATCGTTGATGAGATGAGTACGTGTAGAGTCGATATAGCGCACGAAGTCTCGCAGACCTCCCTCGCTGTAAAAAACCTCGCTGCGCACCCCCTCTATGCCAGCAGCCTCATTCTTGTCGAGGCGTAGGTCAGTGAGAGTGATATGAATGCCAGCGTTGAGGTAAGCCAGCTCGCGCATGCGGTTGGCCAGAATATCGTATTCGTACTCCGTGGTAGTGAATATGCTTGCATCAGGCCAGAACTGCTGGCGAGTGCCGCGAATGTCAGTTTCGCCCACCACCTTCACGGGGTAGAGCGGCTTGCCTTTCTCGTATTCCTGCTGATAAATTTTGCCATCGCGAAACACCTGCGACGACATATGTGTAGAGAGCGCATTGACGCAGCTCACACCTACGCCATGCAGACCTCCGCTCACCTTGTACGACCCCTTGTCAAACTTACCGCCAGCGTGGAGCACGGTCATGACCACTTGCAGCGCGCTTACGCCCTCCTTCTCATGAATATCTACAGGTATGCCGCGTCCGTTATCCTGCACGGTAATAGAATTGTCAGCATTGATAGTGACCTCAATGTGTGTACAATATCCCGCCAGAGCCTCGTCGATTGAGTTGTCGACAGTCTCATACACGAGGTGATGGAGACCTTTCTTGCTGATATCGCCGATATACATGGCAGGGCGTTTGCGCACAGCCTCAAGCCCCTCAAGCACCTGAATATTGGAGGCACTATAATTGGATTTGTTTTGTGTAGTATCTTCCATTTCGTCCATTAATATTATCTCTGCAAAGATACGAATAAGTGAGCGGAAAAGCAAATAAATCTTGTTTTAATTTGCTTTTCCTGAACGAGAGTATTACATTTTGCTCGTCGACAAAAGTAGAGTGAAGTACTACTTTGCGATATGCTATCGAAAAGATGGATGATGAAAGGAGACGCTACTATCAAAATATCACATCTTCTCGCACACGATGAGGACGTGTTGCCCCTGGCTTAGGGTGGTGGCAAAGATGTATTTGTCGCCACCTTCTTTTATCTTTAGCCGACGGCGGAGAGATTCCACGGTACCAGGGAAGTTGCGTATGGTGAGGTTAGCTTGTGGTGTGGTGGACTGCAGCTGTCTGATGCTGTGTTTGTCAAACAGGCAGACTTGGAGTACACAGAACCTCCGTCCGGGGAAGTGAGGGATGGGAGTGTGGCTTGTGAAGAGGTTGCTGTGGGAGTGGAGTTTGTCTGTGTGGTAGGTGTGGCAGAGAGAGTCTTGTATGCCCCCTTTGAGTATGCTGGCATTTGGCTCGTAGAGGTACTGGGCAGGGGATAGGGCGAGTGTAGGGGCTGGGTGTGAGTCTGTACTGGCGGAGTAGACAGGTTGGTCGGTCTGTAGGTTTGCACAGATGATTTGGGGAGTGGCGTTGACCTGGCGAGTCATGACGAGGAGGAGCTCTTTGCATTCGCCTTTGACGCTGACGACGTGTATCTGAGCGATGCCGCTCAGTAGATTGAGGGTGTGACAGATGTCAAGCATAGGCGAAAGCTTGATGATGGTGTAGGGAGCGATGGTGCGCAGGTGGTCTTGGAGCTCGATGATATTTGGGGTGCAATCTGCGAGGGCAATGGTCTTTCGGCCGTGGAGATCGCGGCGTGCAGGGTCTATGATGGTGAGAGTGTGAGACTGGTAGTAGTGTGTGGCATCGGTATTGTGTATATGGGCGTGTGGCAGTCCGAGGAGTGGCATATTGTGGTGGGCTATGTGGCAAAGTGAGGGGTCTAGCTCGATATAGTGTGCGTGCTGGAAGTGTGGAGCAATGTAACTGAAGTCTACACCGTAGCCTCCAGTGAGGTCAGCCATGCTAATACGCTGGCTGGGGTGGGGAAGGAGGTCCTGGACAAGTTGGGCTTTGTAGAGAGCAGTCTCTTGGCTGCTGCATTGCTCCATAGGGAGATGCGGGGGATACCACACGTCGGGGGTGGCCGCCCATCTGGGGAGTTTCTTGACGGCGTGCTGGCGGCCTTCGATTTGCTGCAGGCACCAGTGGAGGTCGATGCCTTGGGGGGCAGGCTTGAGGGCGAGCTCGCGGACGTCGTCGTCTATGTGTTGCTGTATGTATTCTTGCTCAGTCAATGTATTTGCTGTTTGTCGTAGTTGATTTGTGCTTTGAGCAGGTCGAGGGTGGCAAACTTGCGCTCACTACGTATGCGGCGAACGAATTCTACGGTGAGTAGCATGCCGTAGAGGTCACCCTGGTAGTCGATAAGATGTACTTCGAGGGTAATGGGGTTGTGGTCACCGAGGGTGGGGCGTGTGCCGATGTTTGCGAGGCCTTTGTATCGTCCTGCCCTGATTTCGTAGACTCCGTTAGGTGGTACGAGTTTGTCGGTAGGGATTTGTATGTTGGCAGTAGGGAAACCTATCTGCCGTCCTATCTGTTGTCCTGGGACTACGGGACCTGTGATGGAGTAGGGGTGGCCGAGTAGTTGGGTAGCTTCGGGTATCAGTCCCTGCTGTATGAGCTTGCGACACTGGCTGCTACTGGCGTGAAAGTCGGGGAGTTCGTGGGCTTGGACTATTTGTATGCCAGCTTCTTTACCCCATCTGATGTAGTCTTGAGGGGTGCCGCCTCCGTGTCCGAACTGGTGGTCGTAGCCCATGACGAGCGTGTCGATGCCGAGAGACTTGAGTTCAGTGTGCATGAACTCAGAGGCAGACTTTTGCATCATTTGGTGGTCAAAGTGGAGGAACTCAATGCGGTCTATGCCAGCTGCGTGGAGTAGCTGTTGGCGCTCCGCGTTGGTGGTAAGTAGCTTGGGGAGATCGTGAGGGCTGGTGATGCTTTTGGGGTGGCGGTCCATGGTAACGACCATGGATAGCTTTTGTTGTTGGTGTGCTAGCTGGAGTACTTGTTGTATGAGACACTTGTGGCCGAGGTGTACACCGTCAAAATATCCTATCGTTGCTACGTACATGGTTTTGTCTATCTCAAACGGAAAGCAACCTTTCCATTTCTCTGACGATGGGAAGGTTGCTTCTGTTTTGTTATATTTGTGCGTGTTGTCTCGTCGTTTACGCGAGTTTCTGTATGTGCTTTGCAAGTTTTGACTTGAGGTTTGCAGCCTTGTTGGTATGGATAATACCGCGCTTTGCAAGCTTGTCGAGGGCTTTCTGTACGCTGGGGTAGAGTGCTACGGCCTCGGCTTTGTCTGTAGTGGCGCGCAGACGACGTACCGCGTTGCGCATAGTCTTGGCATAATAGCGATTGTGGAGTCTTCTCTTTTGCTCCTGACGGATTCTCTTCAGTGATGACTTGTGGTTTGCCATTTGTGTTTTGTGTTTTTTGTTGTTAAAAATTGTAGTTTTTAAGCGGAGTCTGATGTGGCATGGCTTCCTGGCCTCGCACCTATCTCCTTGGGTCTTTGTAGCACGTAGGGGAATCGAACCCCTCTTTAGAGAATGAAAATCTCTCGTCCTAACCGATAGACGAACGCGCCGCTACCTTGCATAATTGCGGTGCAAAGGTATGACGTTATTTTGAAATATCAAAATTTTTTGAAGAAAAAGTGCCCTTTGTGGTGTTTTTTTGTGAGATTGCGCTGGTTTTGTAGGGGTTTTTGTGTATTTTCGTATCGTTTTATGGTAGGAACTCAGGGTATAGTGTTGCGCTCGGTGTGGGTGGCTGACAGTCGTCTGCTCGTGACTTTGTTTACGAGGGACTTGGGGGTTGTGTCGTGTGGGGTGAGGGTGTCGAAGTCTGCGCGCAGAGGAGGAGCGAGGGCTCTGTGGCAAGTTTTGTCGGTGGTGGATTTGGAAGTGGACTGGCGTGTTGGGCGTGATGTTCAGTCAGTGAGGGAAGCGCGTCTGGCTTTTGCTTGGGGGAGTATGACATTTCACCCTGTCAAGATGGTGGTGGTTTTGTTTTTAGGAGAGTTTTTGTCGCACGCGCTTAAGGGGGAGGGAGTGAATGAGCCGTTGTATGATTTCCTGCTCAATTCGTTACGTTGGTATGATGAGGCCACTGAGGGGTATGCATCGTTTCACTTGGTATTACTCATGAGACTTACACGTTTTTTAGGTTTTTGGCCTAATGTGATGGGTGTGTCTAAATCTGTGGTGAGTGAAGGTGATGTGTTTTTTGACATGATGAACGGATGTTTCGTCTCGTCGGTGCCAGCGCATGGGCAGTATCTGGGTGGTGAGGAGTCGAGGTTGCTTCCCGTGTTGTTGGGCATGGATTACATGCAGATGCATCGTGTGCGCTTGTCGAGAACAGAGCGCCGGCGCATGCTTGACGTTATTGTGTGTTATTATCGTCTGCATGTGCCGGCGTTTGGGGTGATTCGCGGTCTTGATGTGCTGGGTGAGATCTTTGATTGAAAACCTAACCTTATTCGCGCATGCGATTGAGCTCGTCTTTGGTGCGGCGTATGGCGGGGGTAGCGTCTACGCGTGAGATGATGTCTTCGTCGTCCATTTCTTCTGGTTTGTAGACGAAGATGTTGTTTCGGCGGCGGCGCTGGTCTTTATCGTTGGAGCCGTAGTAGATGTCGCGTATGTCTGCGTGACGATCGTCCTCTTCACTGATTTTCTTGGCTTTCTCTTGCTCTCGCTGGCTCATGCCGCTGATGTTCTGTAGTCCGAATCCTGTGGCGAGGAGCGTAATCTTGACGCGGTTCTCGAGACTGGGATCAGTGGCAAGCCCCCACTTGACTTCGACTTCCTGATCAAACTTGCCCATGAAGTCATGAATCTCGTTCATCTCTTCCATCATGAGGGAGTCATGGTCTTTGTCGGCGCAGAAGTTGATGTTGAGGAGTATCTTCTTGGAGTTATAGATGTCGTTATGGTTGAGAAGGGGTGAATTGAGTGCTTCGTTTATGGCTTTTGTGACACGATTCTCGCCTTCGCCGAAGCCAGTTGACATGATGGCGACACCTCCGTCTTTCAGTACGGTGGTGACATCCTGGAAGTCGAGATTGATAATACCGTGCATGGTGATGATCTCGGCAATGGACTTGGCTGCGGTCGAGAGGGTGTCATCAGCCTTGGCAAATGCGTTGATGACGGTGAGCTCCGGGTATATCTCGCGGAGACGCTCGTTGTTGATGACGAGGAGGGCGTCAACGTGTTTAGAAATCTCTTCGACGCCATCGAGGGCTTGGTTGATCTTCTTGATGCCTTCGAACTTGAAAGGTATGGTGACGATGCCTACGGTGAGGATACCAGCCTCTTTGGCGCAGCGGGCTATGATAGGGGCTGCACCCGTACCTGTGCCTCCGCCCATGCCAGCAGTGATGAATACCATGCGTGTGCCGTCGGCAAGCATTTCTTTGATAGCGTCCATGCTTTCCTCAGCAGCTTGACGGGCTTTCTCAGGTCGGTTGCCTGCACCGAGTCCGTCGTTGCCGAGCTGGAGGTGGTTGGGGACAGCAGAGTCATCAAGTGCTTTCTTGTCAGTGTTGCATACGATGTAGGACACATCGTGTATGCCTTCGCGGTACATGTGGTTGACGGCGTTGCCGCCGCCACCGCCTACGCCGATGACTTTGATGATGCAGT
This sequence comes from uncultured Prevotellaceae bacterium, assembly GCA_945787625.1. Next base: position 14,867 of record CALZJL010000006.1, on the reverse strand, counting down.
TGTTGGTCTGTGGGAGGTCTACGAGGGGGAGTCCCATATCGAAATTTATATCCTGATGTTTGTCTGACATAGTGTTTTTGTATTTTTACGGGTTGTGGGGGTTATTCGTCGGTGAGGGAGGCTTTGATGACTTCCCAGAGCTTGCTTGTAAATTTTTTCTTGTTGGTGGGCTTTGTCTCCTGACTCACGTTGTCGAGGGCTTGAGTCTCGTTGTCTTCTGGGATGGGATCGGGCTCGGCGGAGACTGATGGACCAGGCTCAACGATGGTGCTTTCGGTGCGTACGCAGTTCTGGTCGCCGTGGACGAGGAGAGACATGATGGTGTACATACGTCCGTTGTCGGCTATGCTCTGGCCGCCTTTGGTGGTGACGTCACTGGGGAGACCTTTGGCGAATCGTACGTGCTTGTTGTGGCTGGTATAGTTTTGGAAGGCTTCGGCGAGCGAACGCATCTGGGCTCCGCCTCCTACAAAGACTATACCTGAGGTGAGCTTTTCGATGTCTTGCTCAATCTGCTTCCAGATGTTCATGAGTATCTCTTCGGTACGGGCTTCGACAATCTCGCAGAGCGATTCTTCGTTGATGTCTCGCTCGTGTGAGAGCTTGATGGTGTTGCTACGAGCCTTGTCGCGGTCGTTGAGCCATGCGCTACCCCAGCGTATCTTGAGGTTTTCGGCTTCGTCGTGTTCGACGGTAAGGCAGGTGGAGATGTCGTTGGTGATGTTGTGACCTCCGAGGGGGATGACTGTGAGTTTGCGCAGAATGTTGTTGGTGTAGATGCTGATGGTGGTGGTATCAGCACCGATGTCCACAAGGGCGCAGCCAGAGCGTTTCTCGCTGGCACTGAGCTGGGTGTCGGCGAGGGTGAGGGGAGCTATGAGAAGCTCGGCGATGTCAAGTCCTGCTCCGCGTACGCATTTCTCGATGTTCTCGGACAGGGTGGTACGGGCAACGACATTGAGGAAACGAGCTTCGAGTTGGTCTACCTGCATGCCTACGACATCGAGTACGGGGCGATTGCCAACTTTGTATTCTTGTGGTATGACTTCGAGTATCTTTGAGTCGGTATAGACGACGCCGCGGTTGGTGTCCATGAGCTGATCGATCATGCCTGCGGTGATTTGGGTCTTCTCGGCAAAGGTACGCTGTACAGGGTTGAGTATGGTGTGGAGGGACTGTCCGCCCAAACCTACGTATACTCGTGATACTGTGCGTCCGAGTTGGAGACTAATCTGCCCGAGTACTCGTGATATGGCTTGGGTGGTCTTGTCGATGTTGTCGATGATGCCTTTGCGTATGCAGTTGTTAGCACTTTCTTCCGAATAGGCGAGGATTTGCATGGTGCCGTCGGCAAGCCTTTGTCCTGCGATGGCGCGGATAGAGGTTGTCGCGAGCTCGAGGGCTACAATGATTTCTTTTTCTGATGCCATACTGTGTAGGTGTGTTTGAGGGTTTCTTGTTATCGTTTCTTGCTTGTTTCTGTGCGTGTACATACTACCTGGTCTGCAAAGCTTAGGTTGATTTCTTTATATTTGTTCCAGCCTACTTTGTCGAGTCCTTCTTTATAGAATATGGTGAGTCGGTCGAATTTCTCTTCCAGGTCGGTAGGGGGACCGAGCATGATGCTGTGGCTACCCGTAAGGGCGGTGAGAGATATGTGGTTGGGGTCGATGACGTTGACTTGCTGGATCTCTTTGTCCCAAGGGCTATGAGAGTTGAGATATTGTGCGAGGTCGAGTAGTACGGTGCGGGCTGTTTGAGGGGTGATGTTTCCTGTGGCGAGACAAAGGTCGAGATCGAAGTCGCTGGTGGGGAGGACTTTGCCTTTGTCGTCCATGTAGTACTGTTGGCCGTTGGAAGCGATGATTTGTATGATGGGCTTGACGGGGTTTACCTTGACGCAGAGAATACCCTTGGGGGTGTAGTAGCAGAGCACAGAGTCTACGTAGGGGCTCGTCTTGACAGCGGTCTCTATATCGTTGAGGTTGATCTGCGAGAGTTTCTGACCTTCGGGGTATATCTTGTGTCGGGTGATGATGTCTCTGACGTAGCCTTCTGTCATGTAGCAGTCTCTTGTCGTATTGTTTAGGACAATCTTGATGCCGCTACAAATCTTGTCGTCGTTGCTGTGTGATAGTGTGGCAACGGCGAATATAAGGTAGCCGGCAACGGCAGTGAGCATCAGTATTTTGATGGCAGTCTTCATTTATAGAGCTATAGAGGTGGTTATCTGTTGAGTATGTCAGTGATTTGTGGGGCGTAGTCTTCGATATCGCCTGCACCGAGGGTGACGAGTACATCGTAGTCTTTCTGGCGGACTATGTCAAGTAGCTGCTCTTTGTTGCACTTCTGCTTTCTGATGCCAGGGCGCAAGTTGTCATAGATGAGGTCAGAGCTGACACCCGGTATAGGCTGCTCGCGAGCAGGATAGATGTCCATGATTACGACATCGTCGAGTAGTGAGAGTGCGTCCGCAAACTGGGAGTAGAAGTCGCGCGTGCGAGTGTAGAGGTGAGGTTGGAAGATGGCGCGTATGCGGCGGCCTTGGTAAAGCTGCTTGATACTCAGTATGCTTTGGCGTATCTCGGCAGGGTGATGGGCATAGTCTGAGAGGTATGCCATGTCAGAGCGGCGTATGTGGAAGTCGAATCTGCGGTCTACGCCCGAGAAGGTGAGCATGCCTTGGCGAATCTCGTCGGGGGTGGCTCCGGCTATCTGAGCCAGTGCCATTGCAGCGATGCCGTTTTCGATGTTGATAGCTACCGGTACACCGAGCTCAATGTGGGGTATGTCGCCCAAAGGCGAGATGAGATCAAAGGTGATACGGCCATCGCCTATTTTGATGTTGTCGGCGTGGAATTGACCCTCGTTGCGACTGTATGTATAAGTGGTGACACCAGGCTGGGTGTCGGGGCGCATCTTCAGACCAGTGTGCATGACGAGGAATCCTTGGGGTTGTATCAGACTGCTGTATTTGCTGAACGACTCGAGGTAGGCTTGCTCGGTGCCGTAGATGTCGAGGTGATCGGCGTCGGTCGATGTGATGACGCTGGCCCAAGGGGTGAGCCAGTGGAAAGAGCGGTCAAATTCATCAGCCTCGATGACTACGTAAGGACTGTCTTTTGAGAGTATATAGTTCGTCCCGTAGTTCTTGGTGATGCCGCCTAGAAAGGCGTTGCAGTCTATGTGGCTCTGGTGTAGGATATGGGCTGCCATGCTCGATGTCGTGGTCTTGCCGTGGGTGCCTGCTACGCAGAGACCTTTGAGGGTGCGTGTAAGAGTGCCGAGAACTTGGGCGCGCTTTTGTAGGTCGTAGCCGTTGCTGCGGAAGTATTGGAGCTCGCTGTGATCCGTGGGTATGGCAGGGGTGTAGATGACAAGAGTCTCGGCTTTGTCCCTACATGGAGTGGGGATGAGGCTGATGTCGTCAGTATAGTGTATTTGTGCCCCTTCTGCCTCAAGAGCACGGGTCAGGGAGCTTGGAGTACGGTCGTAGCCGCCTACTGTGATGCCTTGGTTGAGGAAGTATCGTGCTATGGCACTCATTCCGATGCCGCCGATGCCAATAAAGTATACTGCTTTCATAGTGATTGCCTGTATGTCGGGTTATGTTTGTCGTTATTGAATGTCTGCTAATTTCAGGACTTCTTCAGCGATGATTTCGGCTGAGTCCTTGAGAGCCATGTCGTGTGCATTCTGGCTGAGCGAGGTAAGCTGAGCGTGGTTTGTGACAGTGCGCAAAGCGAGAGGAATGAGGGAGCTTGGGGCATCGGCGTCTTTGACAATGAGGGCTGCACCGCGGTTGACGAGAGCCATCGCATTGCAAGTCTGGTGGTCTTCAGCCACGTTAGGGCTGGGGACGAGGATGCTGGGCTTGCCGAGCATACATAGCTCGCTGATTGTGCTCGCACCTGCGCGGCTGATGACGAGGTCGGCTATCTTGTAGGCCTTGTCCATCGACTTGATGAAGTCGGTGACAATCATGTTGCTCGGAGTACCTCGTTCGGAGAGTGTCTGCCGTATCTGCTGACTGTAGTAGCCACCTGTCTGCCATAGAAATTGTATAGGGGCTTTCGATATGCGGTCGAGATTGGCGAGTACGCTTTGGTTCAATGTGCGAGCCCCGAGGCTACCTCCGACGAGGAGGATGGTGGGTATGGCAGGGTCGAGACCATACTCTTGTGCCGCTTGCTCCTTGGTCAGGGCAGGGTTGAGAAGGTCCTGTCGTATAGGGTTGCCAGTGAGGAGTATTTTGTCGGAGGGAAAGAACCGCCCCATGCCTTCGTAGGCTACACATATCTTGCTGGCTTTCTTGCCGAGACTCTTGTTGGTGAGGCCTGCGAAGCTGTTTTGCTCTTGTATGAGGCAAGGTATGCCGAGGTCGTAGGCTGCGTTGAGAGTGGCAGCGCTGGCATAGCCTCCTACGCCTACGGCTACTTGAGGTGCGAAGTCGCGTATGATCTTTTTTACTCTGCTTTTGCTGCGAAGGAAGTCCCACATCACTCCGATGTTCTTGAGTGTCCAAAGAGGGCGTATGAGACCTCGTACAGGGAGACCTATTATCTTGTATCCTGCGGCAGGTACACGTTGCATCTCCATGCGCCCCTGTGCACCTACGAAGAGTATTTCGGCTTGCGGATACTTGGCTTTGATGGCGTTGGCTATGCTTATGGCTGGGAAAATGTGGCCTCCGGTGCCACCTCCACTGATGATGATTCTTGGTTCTTTCATGACTCTGTTGTCGGATTGTTTGTGGTTTCTGTCCTGTCTTCTTGATCTTTCTCCATCTTTGCTGAGCGGCTCACGCTGAGCATCATGCCTATGTAGGCGCAGTTGACAAATGTACTTGTGCCGCCTCGGCTGATGAGAGGGAGAGGCTGCCCGGTGACGGGCATGGCTCCTGTAGCTACGGCCATGTTGACCATGGCCTGAGTGACCATCATCAGAGCCAATCCCATGATGAGGTATGTGGGGAACAAGGATTTGCATTTGTTAGCTATCCTATATGCGCGGTATAGTAGGAGCAGGTACAGGAACATTACGAACGAACCGAATATTATGCCGCCTTCCTCGATGATGATGGCATAGATAAAGTCGTTGTCGGCGTGGGGGAGGTAGTCTCGCTCCACTGAGTTGCCTGGGCCTTTGCCGAGTATACCGCAAGTGCCTACGGCGATGCGTGCGTGAGTGACTTGGATGTCTTCGGTGATGTTGTATTGGCGTGGGTCTTGGGGGAGGGTGGTGTTTTTGTTGAGTCGGTTGACCCATGTGGGGACTCGGTGTATAGGACCTTCTGACTTTGCCCATTCGTCGAGGGTGGACTGGGGAATACTCTTGGCGAGAAAGAGTGCGCTGATGCCCATGATGGCGATGCCGCCCACTATCCATGCGAGACATTTGAATGGAGCTTGGGCAAAGAAGCAGATGGCGAGCATGACGAGGAAGATGATTGCTGCGGTACTGAGGTTCTCAGTGACGATGAGCATGAGGGTGAGGGCGATGTTGGCAGAGGCTATCTTGAAGCCAAACATGCTGGCACCTTTCTTGTCGCGGAAAGTGCTGAGCAGGAATGCAGTGGTAGTGACCAGTCCGAGTTTGGCTATCTCGCTGGGCTGGAACTTGATGTCGCCGATGCCAACCCAGCGTGCTGCACCATTGATTTTACCAGAGCAGAACGCCCAGATGAGTAGTATGTATGAGAAGAACATTATCACAATGCCGAGCAGTTTGTAGAACTTGCAGGGCAGCATGTGGAGCATCCATGCGAAGGCAATGCCGAGACCGACGAAGACGGTGTGGCGCATGACTGGTGCCCAGTACTGTCCTGAGGAGTATGTCATGTTGCTCGATGCGCTGTAGACCTCGATGATTGATATCAGGCATAGGGATATGAATATCATCCAGAGTACCATATCGCCCTGCATGAATCCGTTCTCTCTGAAATTTTCTCTGCTCCAGTTAGTCATTTCGTTCTTTCTTATAGTGTCTTAACGTAGTTGCGGAACTGTTCGCCGCGGTCTTCCATGTTCTTGAACAGGTCAAAGCTTGCACAGCAAGGGCTGAGTAGCACGGTGTAGCCAGGCCTGGCCATCTGCTTGCATGCGCGGACGCAATCTGCCATGCTGTGTGTGTCGGCCGTGGGGATACCCATGGGGTCAAAGAAGTTGTGCAGCTTGGTATTGTCAGCTCCGAGGTAGACGATGCCGACGCACTTTTCCTTGACGAGGTCGCGTATGGCTTCGTAGTCGTTGCCTTTGTCTTTGCCTCCGATGATGAGTATGGTGGGTGTGGTCATGCTCTCGAGTGCATACCAGCAGGCGTCGACGTTTGTGGCTTTGGAATCGTTGATATAGGTGACGCCGCCTATGGTAGCGACCTTTTCGAGACGGTGTTCTACGCCTTCGAAGTCACTGAGGCTTTCGCGAAGTTTATCGTCGCTCACGCCTGCAATTCTGGCAGCTATGCCTGCGGCGAGAGAGTTGTACATATTGTGCTTGCCTCGGAGTGAGAGCGACTCCTGTTCCATGTTGAATGGGGTGGGTGTCTCTATGGTGTATGTACCCTCGGAGATGTAGCCTATCATACCGTTTTTGCTCAGTATGGAGAATGGGCACTTGTGCGACTTGATGTCGTATTTCTTGAGTTCAGCCTTGATGATAGGATCGTCAGCCCAGTAGACGAACGAATCGTCAGCTGTCTGGTTTTGTATGATGCGCATCTTCGAGTCGGTATAGTTCTGCATACAGTTGTCGTAGCGATCGAGGTGGTCGGGGGTGATGTTGAGCAATATGGCAACGTTAGCGCGGAAATCATACATGTTGTCGAGCTGGAAGCTGCTAAGTTCGATGACGTAGTGGTCATAGGTCTGTCCTTCGGCTATCTGAAGGGCGAGTGAGCGTCCGATGTTGCCTGCCAGACCGACGTTGTAGCCGGCGTTTTTCAGTATGTGGTAGATGAGGCTGGTTGTGGTGGTCTTGCCGTTTGAGCCAGTGATGCAAATCATGTGGGCTGTAGTGTAGCGGCCTGCAAACTCTATTTCGCTGATGATGGGTATGCCTGCCTGACGGGCTTTTACGACCATCGGCGCTGTGTCGGGTATGCCTGGGCTCTTGATGATTTCGTCGGCTGTGAGTATCTCGTTTTCGGTATGTCTACCTTCTTCGTATCTGATGTCGTATTTGTCGAGAGTGTCCTTGTAGTCAGACTTGATCTGACCCATGTCGCTGACGAATACGTCATAGCCTTTCTTCAGAGCGAGTACTGCTGCTCCTACTCCACTTTCGGCTGCGCCTAATATTGCTATCTTCATTGTCGTACGAGGATTTAACGGATTTTGAGTGTAACTATCGCGAGTGCTGCCATTATTATGCTTACTATCCAGAATCGAGTGGTAATTTTGCTCTCTAACCAACAGCCGTGTGGCCAGTTGAGTAATATCTTGAAGTCAGAGGGTATCTGGCCCGGCTTGACGCGGAACGCGTCGTGTATCGGAGCACGCTTGAATACGCGCCATTTCAGACCGCGACGATTGCCCATCTTTGCATAGCGTGTCTGTAGTATGACACTGACACTTTCGGCAAGGAATACGAAGCATATCACGGGTATGAGCAGCTCTTTGTGTATGATGATTGCGGTGACGGCTATGATACCTCCCACGGGGAGCGAGCCGGTGTCGCCCATGAACACTTGTGCCGGATAGGCATTGTACCAGAGGAATCCCACCAGAGCTCCCACAAAGGCGAGCAGGAATATGACGAGCTCTTCGCTGCCAGGGATATACATGATGTTGAGGTAGCTGGCCAGGGCGATGTGACTCGACACGTATGCCAGGATTGCCAGTGCTATGCCCATTATGGCCGAGTTGCCGGCACACATTCCGTCCATTCCGTCATTGAGATTGGAACCATTGCTGACAGCCATTACCACGAAGGTCACCATCAGTACGAAGAATATCCAGCCTGCTGCGGTGCGATACCTGCCGAGAAACGAGAATATATTGCTGTAGCTGAGGTTGTTGTTCTTGACAAAGGGAATGGTGGTGATGGTGCTTTTGACCGGTTCGCTCTTGTGTATGACGACTTCGGTAGTGCCTTTGTTGATGGTGGTGATGTTTTCGCGTATGACAGCATCAGGACTGAGCCATAGGGTGAGTCCAATGATAAGACCGAGTGATGCCTGACCTACGAGTTTGTAGATAGGGCGCAGTCCGTCTTTGCTGATGTTCATCTTTATGTAGTCATCGACGAAGCCGATGAGTCCGAGCCACACTGTGGTGCCAAGCATGAGGAGCATGTAGATGTTGCGCAGCCTGCCCAAGAGCAGACATGGTACGAGGGTGGCAATCAGTATGATGATGCCTCCCATCGTAGGAACCCCTTTCTTGTCTACGCCGTAGGGGTCGATACTCGCATCGCGTTGTGTCTCGCTGATATTGCGCATTTTCATCCATTTGATGAAGTACTGGCCGAACCACATGGAGATAAGCAGGCTGAGCACGAGTGTGAGCAATCCTCGAAACGAGATGTATTGCCACATTCCTGAGCCTGAAATTCCGTAACTTTCGAGATATCTGAAGAGGTAGTATAGCACGGTTATAATTGATTTTTAAAAGGTTTGTATTCGATCATATGCCAAAGGCTTCGCGTACAACTTCGTGGTCGTCAAAGTGGTGTTTCACACCTTTGACAATCTGGTAGTCTTCGTGCCCTTTGCCAGCTATGAGTATGACGTCTCCGCTTTGCGCCATCATACAGGCCGTACGTATGGCTTCGCGTCGGTCTACGATGCTGAGAGTCTTCTGCATCTCCTCGCTATCGAGGCCGGCGAGCATATCGTTGATGATGTCCTGAGGCTCCTCGTTGCGCGGATTGTCGCTCGTGATGATGACGCGGTCGCTCATTCGTGCAGCGGCTTTTGCCATGAGAGGACGCTTGCCTTTGTCTCGGTTGCCACCAGCTCCGCATACGGTCCAGCATTGCCCGCGTCCGTTGAGCACCTCATTGATGGTCTGCAATACGTTCTCAAGAGCATCGGGAGTATGAGCGTAGTCTATGACTGCGGTGACACCCTTGGCAGAGCGTATGGTCTCGAAGCGTCCGTTGACAGGTTTCATCGCACTTATCTCTATGAGGGCCTCCTGCTGGGTGACGCCCATCATGCGTAGAGCTCCGTAGACGGCGAGTAGGTTCTGTACGTTAAACCGCCCTACAAACTGTACAAAAGTCTCGATTCCATCGAAGTCGAGATTCATGCCTTCGAAGCTTTCTTCGAGAATCTTGGCTCGGTAGTCGGCAGCTGCCCGTGTGGAGTAGGTGCGTATTGCAGCTTTGGTGTTTTGTACCATAAACATACCGTTGCGGTCATCTGCGTTGGTGACAGCGAAAGACTCGCGCGGCAGCATGTCGAAGAATCCTTTCTTGGCATCACGATAGTTCTCGAAAGTGCCGTGGTAGTCAAGGTGGTCGCGAGTGAGGTTGGTGAATATTCCCCCAGCGAAGTTAAGACCACCGATACGCCGTTGTGCTACGGAGTGGCTGCTTACTTCCATAAATGCGTATTGACATCCCTCGTCTGCCATTTTGCCGAGCAGACGGTTGAGGGTGATTGGGTCGGGAGTCGTACATTCGGTGGGGTAGGCCTTGCCATCGATATAGTTGCAGACAGTGCTGCACAATCCCGCTTTGATGCCCATACGGCGCACAATGTTGTAGAGCGTAGTAGCTATTGTGGTCTTGCCATTCGTGCCAGTCACACCGATGAGTTTCATGCGTAGAGTGGGATTGCCGTAGTATTGTGTGGCAAGCAAGCCTACCACGTCAGTGGTATTTTCGTATCTGATATATGTCACTTCAGGCTTTTTCTCTTCGGGGAGAGACTCACATACTATAGCAGTTGCTCCGAGCTCCAGAGCCTTGTCTATGTATTGGTGTCCGTCTGACTGAGTGCCTCGCATGGCTACGAACATAGTGCCCTGACCTACCCGTCTTGAGTCAAGCTCAATGCCTGTGATATCAATTTCGGTGTTGCCCACCACCTCAAGTGGGGTGCAAGCTTTTATCAATTCTGAGAGTTTCATACGACTACCTTTATTATATATAATAATGTGTCTATCCGAGATTAAGTATAATTGTAGAGCCTCGTTTGGCTTCAGTGTCAGGTGCGATGCTCTGTGATTTGACAGAACCAGTGCCCTGCAGGTTGACTTTGAAGCCGCGTTTCTTCAAGACGTATACCGCATCCTTCGCACCCATTCCTCTGGTGTCTGGGACCCTGTTGTCGCTCACGCTATCTGCGGCACTGCGTCCGACCTTTACTTCGGGGGTAAACACGGAGAGCGAGTCGGCTGCCGATGAAGCGTCGCGCGGCTCCTGTTGTGCCATGACGAACTGTGATATCTGTCTGAACACAGGCCCACATTGTCCGCCTCCCGATGCTGGCAAGCCACGCTTCACGATACACACTATACAACTGTATTGCGGAGCATCGCTGGGATAGTAGCCGCAGAAGCTGACCATATATTTATGGCTGGCGTAGCTCCCGTTTTCGGAGAACTGTGCCGTGCCAGTCTTTCCGCTCACCTCAAAGAGTTTGCCACCATTGCCAGCCTTGCGTCCGAGCCCGATAGCAACGACATTGTGCAAGCATTCCTGTATCTGTTTGAGCGTAGAAGGCTTGCAGATTTGCTCCTTTATGACTTCGGTGGGGAATTCGCGTATGATCTGGCCGTCCTCCATTTCTGCCTTTACGAAGCGCGGTTTGACCATGCGCCCTCCGTTGGCTATGGCGTTGTAGAAAGTGAGAGTGCTGATGGGTGGCAGCATAGTCATGTAGCCTATGCTCATCCATGCCAAGTCAGTATTGCTCCAGTAGCGTATCTTGCTGTTGGGCTGTGGTACGATAGGCTCGCCCTTACCTACGAAAGGCAAGTCGAGAGGAATGCCCACTCCGATACGGCGCAATCCATCGACAAATTCCTGAGGATTGTTGTGGTAGTTCTCGTCAATTATACGGCTGATACCTATGTTGCTGCTCTGTTCGAGTATCTGCGACACCGTCAGCACACCATAGCCGCCCCGACGCCAGTTGTGGTCTTTCATGGCACGTCCGTGCATCATATACACCCCTCCCGCACAATCGCGCGTGGAGTGCATGTCGACTTTGCCATCGTCGATAGCCACCATCATGCTCGCGGTCTTGAACGTAGAGCCAGGCTCCATCAGATCGCTTATCGCAGAGTTCTTCTTCTCGTAGTACGAGCCGTCATCACCCCGGTGCATATTGACTATGGCTTTGATGTCGCCCGTCTTTACCTCCATTACTATAGCTATACCTATCTCGCCGTTGACATCGGGTTCCTGAAGTTTGCTCACAAGAGCCTTCTCTGCCATATCCTGTATGTCAACATCGATAGTCGTGAGCAGGTCGTGACCATTGACGGGCTCTTCGTCGATGATAGTCACACGACGATTGCGAACCTTCATGCGGTGGCTCACCCCGTTCTTGCCTCGGAGTATAGAGTCGAAACTCAGTTCAAGCCCGTTCTTTGCTGCGTCAGAATCGCGCCACAAGTCACCAATCGTGCGGTAAGCCAAAGATCCATACGGGTGTTTGCGCTGCATGGACACTTCGGCATAGAAACCACCTTTGAACGAAGACTCACGCAAGAGCGGCAACTTCTTACACTCCTTATATTGTATATATGTGGCATGGTAGGGATAGATGCGCCATGCGTGAGAGCGTCGCCTCTTGCCATCGAGCAGGCGTTTGCGGAACCATTGTGCGTCACGGTCAGGGAAAATGCGTGCCAGTCCCTCCGAGATACTGTCGAGCTTGAGGTTGAACTCAGCATCGCGCCACTCCTGCGCCTTGCGACGTGCAGTCGTGTCCTTGTCGATGACCACATAGTCCATATACATACGATATTCGGGCACCGAGCCAGCCATGAGTCGGTGTTTGCAGTCATAGATGTTGCCACGAGTGGCCGGCACTTCGAGGTTCTCGCGCACGAATATCTTGCTGACTTCGGTCCAGTATTCCTGCTGCGAGGTCATCGTATAGGTAGCTTTTCCGAGAATGTACACACTTATGAGCCCCATCAGGATACAGATGATGAGGAAACGTTTCACAGAGTTTTTCTTGTCAGGAAGCATAACGTTGTCGGAGTGAATTTTGGCAGGTTTATTTGTTGTTGGTCTTTATGGTGGTCTGGAATGGAGGCACGATGCTCACTTTGAGCGTGCTGTCGCCAAATTGTTTCAGAGCCTTCTCGATCTGGCTCTGGCGGGTGCGCAGCGTAAGTTCGCTGTTGCGCGTGAGACTGCGAAACTTCCAATCTTGAAGATCAGAGCGGAGCTGTTCGTGCAGAATTATTTCCTGCTGTGCCTGATATCTGTTGGTTATGTAGAAGATGACGCCAAAGGCGATGAGCAGTATGAGCCATATCTGTTTCTTGAACCACTGGCCGTCTATGCTCATCTGGCGACCCACCTCGCGTATCTGTCTGAGCGTGGTCTCGTCAATCTTCAAGTTCTTGTATTGTTTCTTGTTCTTTGTCATCTCTTCTCGGCGATTCTAAGTTTTGCAGATCTGCTTCTCGGATTTTGCATCTGTTCGGTCTCGGTCGGAACCGTCACCCCCCTGTTGACATCCCGGAGTATCTCCTTGCGTCGTCCGAACAGAAGCACTTCGTTGGAGACTGGCGAGTGAGTCGGCGGAGGAGCGATGGAATAGCCGTTTTTGATATGGTTTTTCACTATCCTGTCCTCGAGACTATGATAAGTCATGACGACGAGCCTGCCGCCAGGCCTGAGCAGTCGGGTAGCAGCATCAAGCATCTCCCTGAGCACCCTCATCTCACCGTTGACCTCTATCCTGAGAGCTTGAAACACACGTGCCAGATCCTTCTTTTCGCGGTCTTTACCCAAGAGAGGGCTCACTATATTAGAGAGTTCTCCAGTGGTTTTTATATCAGAAGCAAGTCTGTTTTTTACTATAGCCGAGGCTATACGCCGACTCTGACGCAGTTCTCCGTATGTGTAGAATATCTCTGCGAGCTGCTCCTCGGAGTAGTCAGAGACAATCTTCTGTGCAGTCAGCGAGCTCCTCTGGTTCATACGCATGTCCAACGGAGCATCATATCGGAACGAAAATCCACGTTCCGCCTCGTCGAGGTGGTGACTGCTCACGCCGAGGTCAGCAAGTATGCCATCCACCTCGTCCACGCCATAGTACTGCATCCAGTTGCCCACGAAGCGGAAGTTGCTTCGAACGAACGTGAAGCGTTCGTCAGTCATAGCCCCATTCATGGCATCAAGATCCTGGTCGAACCCATAGAGATGACCTTTGCTGCCGAGCAGACTGACTATCTCCTTGCTATGCCCCCCTCCGCCGTACGTCAGGTCGACATACGTGCCGTCAGGACATATATTAAGTCCGGCGAGACACTCATGCAGCATCACGGGTATATGGTAGCAATCGCAATTCATAGATGGGCAGTATCAGTATCAAGTCCAGTTTTTGCATCGTCAGCCATGAGCAGCTCCAAGCCCGAAGCCAAAGCCTCCGTATCCTCAAGTATCTGTTCAGCCTTCTGGCGGTTCCAGATTTCGATAGTGTCGTCCATGCCGATAAAGCGCACATCATTGCCGAGCCCTACAGCATCACAATAGCGTCGCGGTATGAGTATACGCCCATTACCATCGATAGTGATGCTCTCCGCTCCGGCCACAAAACCACGCAAGGCAGCACGACCGTTACGGTCAAAATGGCTGGCACGTCTGGCTACCTTATCCACCTGCTCGTTCCAGACGTTCTCAGGGTAAAGCACCAGGCATTGCTGGAATATGTCACGTCGCAGTATCAGGCCTTCTATCTCCTCGCGGAGCAGAATCTTTCGGAATGCCGCCGGCAGAAAGACACGTCCCTTTCCGTCCATTTTAGCATCGATGTTGCCTGTAAATCTCATGTGCGTGTACTATATATTCAGAATTTGGTGGCAAAGATATAAAATTCCCCACAATTCCCCACCGAAAACCACATTTATTTTAACTTTTACATTAAAAAACTACAAATCAGTATTCAAACGAGTGGGTTAAGAAAAAATAAGAAGTATATTTGCATACAAAAAAACTGCTATGAGCAAGAGATTAATCTTCTCGCTTGCACTCCTGAGCATCATATCATTCCTGTCTGTCACGCCAGCCGATGCAAAAAGACGGGTGCGCAATATCGTCAGACTTGAGACCACGATGGGAGTGATACGTATCAGACTCTCAGACCAGACACCCATCCACCGCGACAACTTCAAGCGACTTGTACAAGAAGGCTACTACGACGGCACACTCTTCCACAGAGTCATTCGTGACTTCATGATACAGGGCGGTGATCCCACCAGCAAAGGAGCTCCCAAAGACAGCCTACTCGGCGATGGCGAGCCAGGCTATACCCTGCCAGCCGAGATCGTATACCCCGACCTGTACCACCGCAGAGGAATGGTAGCCGCAGCTCGCGAGCCCGACGAAGTAAACCCCGAGTTCCGCAGCAGCGGAAGTCAGTTCTACATAGTATGGGGGCGCAAGCACAGTCCACAGGCCCTGAAGAAAGTCAGAGCAGCACTTATGGACAAGGGCATAGAGATGGATCACTTTATCGCAGACGCCTACGAAGTGACAGGCGGCACCCCACACCTCGATGGCACATATACCGTGTTTGGTGAAGTCATAGAGGGTCTCGAAGTCGTGCGTCGCATACAGCTCGAGGCAACAGATGCCCATGACCGCCCGTTGACAGACGTAGTCATAAAAAAAGCGACGCTCGAAAAGCGGTGACAGACGCAGCCAACATACTTAGCCAAGTATCCCGACATACTT